>NZ_JBSTYM010000017.1:0-96174 GCF_054052445.1 Aeromonas crassostreae
CCGCTTCATTGTCGCCGGGCCGCCCGCCTCCGCCAGGCCGCCGCGGGCCGCGCGCGCGCGGGGGCAGCCCCCCGGGGAGGAGGCGCCGCTCACGCTGCGCCTCGGTTATCGCCCCCCCTATGACGTGTCCGCCATGCTGGCGTTCTACCGGCTGCGCGCCATCCCCGGGCTGGAGCGGGTCGATGAAAAGGGCTACGAGCGGCGCTATGACTATCGGGGGCAGACGGGCTGGATCCGGGTCGAACCCGGGGACGGTCACTACCTGAACGTGACGCTGCGTGGCGTGGCGCCGCGCGCGCTGCCGGACATACTGCACCGAGTGCGACGCATGTGGGATCTGGATGCGGATCTCGCCCAGATCAGCGCGCACCTGACGCAGGATCCATTGCTGGCACGCCTCGCGGCGCACAGTCCCGGGGTGCGCCTGCCTGCGGGCTGGAGCGATTATGAAGTCCTGCTGCGCGCCATCGTCGGCCAGCAGGTGTCGGTGAAGGGCGCCATCACCATCATGGGCCGGCTGGTGGCGCGCACAGAGGCGCAGTTTGGCGCGGCGGCGCTGCCGACCCCGGCGCAGCTGTGCACGCTCAATCTGGACGGCATCGGCATGCCGGGCAGCCGCATCCGCACCTTGCAGGGCGTGGCCTCGGCGCTCGCGAGCGGTGCACTCACCCTCGCCACGGCAAGGGACGAGCAACTGCTCGCGCTGCCGGGCATAGGCCCCTGGACGGTCGCTTACTGGCGGCTGCGCTGCGGGCTGGACACGGACGCCTTCCCCGCCTCGGATCTCGTGCTGCAAAAGGCGCTGGGGGGCGGTGACAAGCTGCCGGTGAAGGAGGTGCTGGAACGAAGCGCACCCTGGCACCCCTGGCGCGGCTATGGCGCCAGCTGGCTGTGGCACGCCATGAGCACGGCCCCGGCGCTGCTGGGCATTACTTCCACATCCCCTGCGGGAGGCGCCAAGGTGGCGCGCCCCGACAACCCGGAGACGACATCATGATCCGTTACGATCTGCTGACCACCCCCTGCGGCCCCTTGCTGGTGGCCATCGAGGAGCGCGGCCTGTGCCGCGTGGATTTTCTGGCCGGCGAGCGCCCTCCCCTCATCCAGAACACCTGGCGGCAAGACCCGCAGGCCCTGGCCCCCTTCCTTGCCGAGTTTCGGGACTACTTCGCGGGCCGCTTGCAGCGCTTCACCCTGCCCCTCGCGGCGCAAGGCACGGCGTTTCAGCAAGCGGTGTGGCAGGCGCTGTGCGACATCCCCTACGGGGAGACCCGCAGCTACGGCGACATCGCCCGCGCCATCGGCAAGCCGAGCGCGGTGCGGGCGGTGGGGGCGGCGAACGGCCGCAATCCGCTCTCCATCATAGTGCCCTGCCATAGAGTGATAGGGCAAAACGGCAACCTGACCGGCTATGCGGGGGGCCTGCCCATCAAGCAGGCCCTGCTGGCGCTCGAGGGGATCGACTGCTGAAGGGCCCCCGGCTCAGGGGCGCGGCGGTTTGCGCCCCTGGATGACGCCACGGGCGGCGGCCCCCAGCAGGCGGCGAAAGGTGGGACAGCTCATATGGCTCGGCGCCGGGCAGATGGCGGCATGGCGCAGACCGTCGCGCATGGCCGTCAACTGCCCTATGGTGCGATCCAGCTCCTCGGCCTTGTGCAGCAGTCGCTCCCTGTCTATCTCGGGCTGCCCGCCCTCCCCGAACATATGCGCAATCTCGTCCAGAGAGAAACCGGCGGCCCGCCCCAGGGCGATCAGCGCCAGACGCTCCAGCACGCTGGCCGCAAACTGGCGCCGGATCCCCTGACGGCCCAGGGACTGGATCAGCCCCTTCTCCTCGTAAAAACGCAGCGTCGAGGCGGGCACCCCGGACCGCTTCACCACCTCGGAAATGTCCATACTCTCCCCTTGACTTCAAGTCGACTTGAAGTCGTACGCTAGCGTCAGTTTCAACACAAGGGAAGGAAAAACCATGAACACTCCGCTCGCCGTGCTGCTCATCGGGATCGGCGCAACCGCCTTGATGGATCTGTGGGGGGTGGCGCGAAAGCCGCTGTTTGGCATGCCGCTGCCGAGCTACGCCATGATGGGGCGCTGGCTGGGCCACATGGGCCAGGGCCGCTTCCGTCATGAGGCCATGGGGGCGGCCAGTCCCATCCCGGCAGAAGGCCTCATCGGCTGGAGCGCCCACTACCTCATCGGCATCGCCTTCGCCGCCCTGCTGATCGCCATCCAGGGTCAGGGCTGGTTGCTGGCGCCCACCCCGGGCCCGGCCCTCGTCCTGGGTCTTGTCACCGTGGCGGCCCCTTTTCTGGTCATGCAGCCCTGCATGGGGGCGGGCATCGCCGCCTCCCGCACGCCGAATCCCGCGTCGACCCGGGTTCACAGCCTGATCAACCATGCCGTGTTCGGCCTGGGGTTGTATCTCTCTGGCTGGGCGCTGCACGCCCTGTGAGGGGCGCTAACTAGCGCCCCTTGCCCAGTGTCGCTTTCAGAGCCGGATTGAAGACGCGTTTGAGGGAGGCGGGGTTGTTCACCAGCTTGGCCGCCGGGCGGCGCGGGCGCCTGACCAGCTCGCCGCCGCAATTGGGGCAGAACAGGTGAAGATACTGATCGTTGCACTGGGCGCAGAAGGTGCACTCGAAGGAGCAGATGTAGGCCGTCGCCGTGTCGGCGGGCAGATCCCGATCGCAGCATTCACAGTTGGGTCTGAGTTCAAGCATGGCAAGTTCTTGAAGGGGACGCGGGAGAGAGGGCGGCTCAGTCGACGATAAAGAGGCGCGCGCCCTGCTCGGTGTAGGATCTATGGGGTTCGGCGTTGTCCGCCACCTGATAGCTCATGCCCGGCGTCAGGGTGAAGACGCGGCCATCCTGCAGCTCGGTGTGCAACTCCCCCTCGAGGCAGAGCAGCACATGGCCCTTGCTGCACCAGTGATCCGCCAGATAGCCGGGGGAGTACTCCACCATTCGCACCCGCAGATCCCCGAACTGCTGGCTGTGCCATCGGGCGACGCCGCGCTCTCCCTGATGTTCGGTCGGCGGGATGTCGGCCCAGTTGGTGGTGCAAAACGGCAGTGCATTGATGTTCATGACGGATCCTTATGTCAGAAGAAGGCTGGGGAAAGGCGCCTCACCACGGGATATCCGTGACAAGGCAGCGCCCCATACTGCCATCAAATCCGCTGCCGCCCTATGCCCAGAAGGTATGCCCAGAAGGTATGCCCAGAAGGGTGACCGCACAGGCCATCAGCGCTTGAGGCTGCCCATCACCTGCATCTCGCAGCGCTTGCAGTCAAAGCGCAGGCGGAAACTGTCTTTACCCATCTTCAATTCCAGGGGCTCGGCCTTGAGACCGGGCACCTCCTTCGGGCAGAGATTCTGGCTGTAGCGGATGCAGTGCTTGGTGGTCATCAGCACCACTTCCCGCTGCTCCTGGTTCGCCTCATAGGCGGGGGCTATGCTCCCCACCCCGTGCTCGCGAAAGAATTGCTCTGCCGCGCCGTTGAGCACGTTGCCGAGGTAGGAGAGCCGATGCTGGGGATAGACGGCGCCTCGCAGGGGAATGCGCCGCTCGGGTCGCCGGTAGGCAGCCAGACGGGCCGCCTCCAGGGCGGCAATGCCGTCCCGGCGCAGGCCGTTGAGCATGGATGCGGCAATGAACAGGGGCCTCGTTACTGCCAACTCAATCTGGCGGGCCACAAACAGGGTGTTGCCGAGTTTGCCGAGCTGATCCCTGGCCTGTTGCAGCGCCCGCGCCGGGTTGTCGGCCAACTGCTTGTGGCAGGGGTGCGTGACGGCGGCGCTGATGCCCTGCTCGTCGACCAGTTCGAGTCGCAATCCCTCGTCGCACTCAGAGAGCCGCATATCGATCCGGATGCGCCGGTCCGCACTCTCCTTTTCGAGCTGCTTGCTGAAGGCCTGATCGTGGTTGCGGAAGATCTCGGTACCCACCTGGAGACCAGGCATGGATTCGGACAGCAGCAAACGCCTGCCTTCCACCTTGTTCAGGCGCATCCCCACCAGCTCCCCACCCGGCTTGAAGAAGCCGAGGCCATCGCCGTTGTTGAGGGTGACGGCCTGGCCGTCGATCTCGATGCCGTCGCGGGTCACCCTGCTGACGCGGCCGAGCGGCTCCCCCAGGTATTTCGGGCTTCTGGGGGAGTCGATGCCTGGCTGTCGGCCATGGAGGAAGTAGTCGGTGCTGCCCCGGTTGAAACTCTTTTTGGGATCCGGCGTAAAGGTGTAGCTACAGCGACCGGCGGAGGCGGCCACCAGATCGGGGCGGCGCTCCAGGATGGCATCCAGCTTCTGGCGATACCAGGCGGTGACGTTCTTGACGTAGTCCAGACCCTTGAGGCGCCCCTCAATCTTGAAGGAGCGGATCCCTGCGGCGATCAGCGCCTCCAGGTTCGCGCTCTGATCCATGTCTTTCAAGGAGAGCAGGTGGCTGTTCTCCACCAGCACCTCCCCCATGGGCGTTTGCAGGGAGCAGGGCAGCCGGCAGAGCTGGGCGCACTCGCCGCGGTTCGCGCTGCGCCCGGTGCGGGCGTGGCTGATGTTGCACTGGCCGCTGTAGGAGACGCAGAGCGCCCCGTGAACAAAGCACTCCAGCTGCACGCTGGTGGCGGCGCTTATCTCGCGGATCTGGGCAAGGGAGAGCTCCCGGGCCAGCACCACCTGGGAGAAGCCCACGTCCTGCAGAAACTTTACCTTTTCCGGGGTGCGGTTGTCGGTCTGGGTGCTGGCGTGCAGCGCTATGGGGGGCAAATCTAGCGCCAGCAGCCCCATGTCCTGCACGATCAGCGCATCGGCCCCCGCCTCGTAGATCTGATGGGTCAGGCGCCGGGCCTGCTCCAGCTCGCTATCGTGCAGCAAGGTATTGAAGGCGACGAACACCTGGGCGCCGAAGCGGTGGGCATGGCGCGCCAGGGCTTCGATGTCCTCGAGGCTGTTGCCCGCCGCGCTGCGGGCACCGAAGGCGGGGCCGCCCAGGTAGACGGCATCGGCGCCATGGTTGATGGCCTCGATGCCATAGGCGAGGTGCTTGGCCGGGGCCAGCAACTCGAGGCGGTTAGTCTGGGTGTGATCCTGCATGGGTCTGGTCTGAAGGCGGACGAGAAATGCCCGTCACTCTAACGAGCCCCGGCGCCCCCCGCCTTGATCCCGCTTAAGATCACCGCAAAATGCAGGATTGACTCGGTACGCGGTTTGGCTGCCCCCTCATCCCCAGCCCTTCTCCCGCCAGGGGAGAAGGGAGCAAAGAGAGGGTGCCGACCACGCTGGCACCCGACGCGGGTCTAGATCACCACCTTGAGGGCCAGCCCCAGCAGCACCAGGCCGCTCACCTTGTCGATCACGGTGGATTTGGCCTTGAGCCAGGAGAGGACAGGCCCGCGGGAGAGCAGCAGGGCCACCAGCACGTACCAGAGCGCATCGATGCCGCCGGCGGTCAGCATCATGATGCCCCCCTCGCGCCAGCCGGTGTCGACATGCACGAACTGGCTGAACAGGGCGATGAAGAAGATGGCGAGCTGGGGATTCAGGAAGGCCACCATAAAGCCTTCGAACGCCCCCTGACGGCCCCGGGGCGGATGCCCCTCCTCGCGGCCGGCCTCACCGCCCGCGGGTTTGGCCAGCAGCGCCTTGATCCCGAGCCAGGCGAGAAACGCCGCCCCGCCGTAGCGGATGAGATCGAACAGCAGCGGGGTCTGGGTAAGCAGGATGGCGAGACCGAGGGCCGTGATCAGGGCATAGATGCCGACCCCCAGACCGTGGCCCAGCGCGGTGGCCACACCGTGGCCCTGCCCTCCCTGCATGGTGTTGCGAATGATCAGCGCCAGGCTGGGCCCCGGGCTGATGGCCCCCATCACGCAGATGGCCACCAGGGCCAACCAGCTGCTCCACTCCATCTCATCTACTCCAATCGATTGTCTGGGGTCAAGGTAGCGCCGGGTGAACCATGCCTGTAGTGAAAGTTATGAATAGATCCCATAACCCAGGATGATAGTGGCGCCGGGCTCAGAGCCAGGCCCGGCTCGCCTTGAGGGTGCGTTGCAGATGGTTGCGCAGGAAGGGGAAGGCGAGCTCGCGAAACCAGCGATGGGCCGGATCCTGATGATGGCGCTGGTGCCACATCAGGTGGTACTGCTGGCAGCGGGTCGCAAACGGCAGGTCCACGAAGCAGAGCCCGTGCTGCTGGCTCAGCTGCCAGGCGATATGGGCCGGGGTGGTCATCAGACAGTCGGTGCGCAGCAAGACCTCGAGGGCCGCCTGGAAAAACGGCACCCGGGCAAACCAGTGCCGGGAGAGCCCCTGGGGCGCCAGTACCTGCTCCACCGGGCTGTCCTTGTCCCCGCCGCCGCTCACCTGCAGATGGGGCCAGGCCAGATAATCCGCCAGGGTCAGGGGGCGTCCGGCCAGGGGGTGATGACGCCCCATCAACACCACCAGCCTGTCCTCTCCCTGGTGCAGGCCACGGATCTGATCCGGTACCAGATCCGTGATGGTGGACACCAGATCCAGCTCGGATCGCCACAGTTCGGGCAACTGGCGCTTGTCCCACAGGCTGTACTCCAGCGCCGCCCCCGGCGCCTGACGCGCCAGCTCGGCGCAGATCTCGGGCAGGATGTACTGGGCCACATAATCCGACGAGGCGAGCCGGAACACCCGCTCGCAGCGCTGGGGGACGAAGGTGGCGGGGGCATAGAGCCGCTCGAGGGCGCCCAGGGCCTGCCCGAGCTCGACGGCCAGCGCCTCGGCCCTCGGGGTCAACAGCCAGCGCTGCCCCTCCCGCACCAGCAGCTCATCGCCAAAGGCCTCCCGCAGCTGTCCCAGCTGCTTGCTGATGGCCGGCTGGCTCAGGTGCAACTGCTCCGCCGCCCGGCTGAGGTTGCGGGTCGCCAGCAGCACCTTGAGGGTGGGCAACAGATTCAGGTTCACATTCGGGTTCAGGCTTGGGCTCACGGTGGACTCCTTGTCGTCGGCTCCATCTTAATCCAGCACGTCCCCGGCCCCAACCCGAACCTGACCAGCTCCCGGCTCGCCGGATCCGGGCATCGGGATGACAGATGGCAGCCGCTCCGTCATAATTGCGCGATTTTCCGCCCCATGCCGCGCCTCGCCAGGGGCCCAGAGACAAGTGGTAACGCCATGACTTTTGCCAATATCACAGGATGGGGCAAGTGCCTGCCCCCCGCCGTGCTGAGCAACGATGACCTCAGCACCATCATGGAGACCTCGGACGAGTGGATCCACTCCCGCACCGGCATCAAGGCCCGCCGGGTCTCCCATGTCAGCTGCTCGGCCCTGGCCACCCTGGCCGCCCGCCGCGCCCTGGCCTGCGCCGGCCTCGAGGCGAGCCAGCTCGACGGCATCATTCTCGCCACCGCCACCCCGGGCACGCTGGTCCCCAACGGTGCCTCCGCCGTGCAGCAGGCCCTGGGCGCCCACAAGGCGGCGGTGTTCGATCTCAATGCCGCCTGCACCGGCTTCGTCTACGGGCTCTCCGTCGGCACCGCCCTGGTGCAGACCGGCATGATGAAGAGGGTGCTGGTGATTGGCGCCGAGCGGCTGACCAAGCTGCTGGACTGGGCCAAGCGCGACACCGCCGTGCTGTTCGGCGATGGCGCCGGCGCCGTCATCATAGAGGCGAGCGAGCGGGAGAGCGGCCTGATTGCCAACAAGCTCGGCTGTGACGGCGAGGCCCGCGAGATCCTGCACATCCCAAACTTCGGGACAGATCGCGAGCGTTTCGCCGAGATTGACGGCCTGTTTGCGTTCAATTTCGAGGGGCAGGAGATCTTCAAGCGCGCCGTGCGGGGCATGGGCGAGGCCACGGGCGCCGTGCTGGCCCAGGCCGGCATCACCCCGGAGCAGGTCGATCTCATCGTGCCCCATCAGGCCAACCTCAGGATCATCGAGACCCTGGCCAAGCGGATGGATGCCCCCATGGAGAAGGTGATGGTCAACATAGCCCAGTACGGCAACACCTCGGCCGCCACCGTGCCCATCGCCCTGTGCGAGGCGCTGGAGCAGGGCCGGGTCAAACCGGACAGCTATCTGCTGACCGCCGCCTTTGGCGCCGGCCTGACCTGGGGCGCCGCCCTCATCAAGTGGGGCGATCGGGTCACGCCACTGGCCCAGTGTGACGACGAACTGCCCCCCTGCCAGCAGACCGGGCTCGAGCTCATCGCCAGCGCCGTCGCGGGTTGCCAGCAGGCCGACCGCCCCCGCTAAACAAGACCCGAAAGAGGATGGCGCAACGCCATCCTCCGCTTGCCTCCTCTCGCCAGACCCGCCCCTTGTTTCTTTATCTTGCTGATCCCTTGCCTTTTTTCTTTTTGGGCTACCATTACTGAGCGATCGGTAATTAATAACTAGATAGTGCGCTACCACCCCAGTGTCGATCGCCCACCTCGTGTTCACGGATGAGCTCATGTATGGCAAAACACAGCACTTTCTTACCCAATCGGGCTCCCTTTTTCTGGGTGCTCGCCCTGGCTGCCGCTAACGGCGTCCTGCTCTGCCTCGCGACCCAGGGCTGGCCCTATCCCTACCTGGCCATCAACCTGGTGCTGGCGCTGGGCATCGGCCTCTGGCTCGGCCGAGGCCAAGCCGCCCCCCCGTTGCCCCAGGCTCCCGAGCAGCAGGCCCAGAGCAGTGGCGCCGCCCTGGCCGGTCTGGAGCAGGTCTGCGAACAGGCCGTCCCCATCTGGACCAAGCAGATAGAGAGTTCCCGCCAGCAGAGCGAGGGGGCCATGATCAGCCTCACCGAACGCTTCGTCGGCATCTCCACCAAGCTGGAGGAGGCGGTCACCGCCTCCCACCATGCGGCCGGGGACCTGGCCGGGGAGAACTCGGAGGGGATGGCGGCCGTACTGGCCGAGAGTCAGCGCCAGCTGGGCACTGTGCTGGCCAGCATGCGGGCGACCCAGCAGAACCGCGACGCCATGCTGACGGAGATAAAGGGGCTCACCGCCTACACCCAGGAGCTCAATGCCATGGCCCTGGATGTGGCCAAGATAGCGTCCCAGACCAACCTGCTCGCCCTCAACGCCGCCATCGAGGCGGCCCGGGCCGGGGAGGCGGGCCGCGGTTTTGCCGTGGTGGCCGACGAGGTACGCACCCTCTCGCGCCTCTCCAGCGAGACCGCCAAGAAGATGTCCGGCAAGGTCGACACCATCAACACCGGCATCGCCCAGGTGTTCCAGATAGCCGAGTCGGCGGCGGCCCGGGATCACGAATCCGTCGCTCACTCGGAGCAATCCATCGAGCAGGTGCTGACCCGCTTCCATGAAGCCACCGCCAGCCTGGCAGAATCCGCCGCCCTCTTGCAGCACGAGAGCAGCGGCATTCATGCCGAGATCTCGGATCTCATCGTCTCACTCCAGTTCCAGGACAGGGTCAGCCAGATCCTGAGCCATGTCCGGCAGAACATGGAGAGCCTGTACGACCACCTCCTCCACGCCAAGCGCGCCCCTGCCCACGAGCGGATCGCCATCGACGCCCAGCGCTGGCTGGCAGACATGGAACTCTCCTACGCCACCGACGAGCAGCGGGACCTTCACCACGGCAAGCAGACCCCTTCCCAAAAGACAGACACGGACATCACCTTTTTTTAGGAGAGCGCTATGGGCAAGACCATCTTAATCGTGGATGACTCGGCGACCATTCGTCAGGTCGTCGGCATGACCCTCAAGACCGCGGGCTACGATGTCATCGATGCCTGTGACGGCCGGGATGCCTTGAGCAAGCTCGATGGCAAGAAGATCAACCTCATCATCAGCGACGTCAACATGCCGAACATGGATGGCATCAGCTTCGTCAAGGAGGCCAAGAAGCTGGCCAGCTACAAGTTCACCCCCATCATCATGCTGACCACCGAATCCCAGGACAGCAAGAAGCAGGAGGGCCAGGCCGCCGGCGCCAAGGCCTGGGTGGTCAAACCCTTCCAGCCGGAACAGATGCTGGCCGCCGTCGCCAAGCTCATCATGCCCTAGTCAGGAGGTCCTATGCCGCTGCACGCAACGTCACTGCCAGACAAGATTGCCATGAGGCTGGAGGGTGAGATGACCATCTATCACGCCAGCGAGCTCAAGGAGCAGATGAGCGAATGGCTCGAACAACCCAGGGAGATAGAGATGGATCTCTCCGGGGTCAGCGAGATCGACAGCGCCGGTCTGCAACTGCTGATCGCCGCCAAACAGGAGGCGGGGCGCCGCGGGGGCAGCCTGCACCTGCTGTTTCACAGCCAGGTGGTGCTGGAGGCGATCGAGCTGTGCAACCTCTCGGGTTACTTCGGCGATCCCACCCTGCTGCTTTATACCCTCAATGACTAGGCGACAAGGAGCCCGAGCATGGATCTGGATCAGGCGCTACAAACCTACCTCGTCGAGGCGAGAGAGCTGCTGGTGGAGATGGAGTCCGCCCTGCTCAGCCTGGAATCGACGCCAGGCGATGACGAGCTCATCGGCGCCGTGTTCCGGGCCGCTCACACCATCAAGGGATCGGCCGGCCTCTTCGGGCTGACCCCCATCATCGGCTTTACCCACATCGTCGAGGACATCCTCGATCAGGTGCGCAACCACAGGCTCGCCATCTCGGCTCCCCTCATCAAGGTGCTGCTGGAGAGCTGCGATCACATCAACCTGCTGGTCAGCACTGTGGTCGAGCAAGGGGAAGAGCCGGCGCCCGAGGATCTCACCAGGGAGGCGGCGCTGCGCGAGCGCCTGCTCGTCTGGCAGCCCCGGGAAGATGCCCTCCCCCCGCTGCACGGCGGCGGGCCGGCGCACATCGAGCGCGAGCCCCCCCGGACCACCAGCGGGCTCTGGCACATCTCCCTGCGCTTTGGCACCGAGGTGTTCAAGAGCGGCATGGAGCCCACCTCCTTCCTGCGCTATCTCGCCACCCTGGGCAAAATAGTGACCATGGAGACCATCACCGGGGCCATCCCCCCCTGGCAGGGGTTCGACCCCGAGCTCTGCCACCTCGGCTACGAGATCGACTTCGATTCCAGCGCCAGCAAGGAGAGCATCGCCGAGGTGTTCGAGTTCGTTCGCGATGACTGCCGAATCGTCATACTGCCGCCGGGCAGCAAGGTGGAGGAGTACCTGGCGTTCATGGCGGCCCTGCCCGAGGAGAGCGAGCGGCTGGGCCAGCTGCTGGTCAAGTCCGGGGCCCTCACCCAGGCCGAACTGGACGCCGGCCTCTGCCAGCAGAGGGGGGAAGACCCCTCCCCCAGGCTCGGCGAGATCCTGGTCGCCCAGGGGGCGGTGGACGAGGTGGTGGTCGATGCCGCCCTCAGGAAGCAGAGCCAGGGCAAGGAGCAAAAAAGCAGGGAGCAGCGCTTCGTGCGGGTGCCCGCCGACAAGCTGGACGATCTCATCAACCTGGTCGGCGAACTGGTGGTGGCCAGCTCGGGGGCCAACCTGCTGGCCCAGCGTTATCGCGACAGCCAGTTGCAGGAGGCCACCTCCGTCATCGCCATGCTGGTCGAGGAGATCCGGGATGGGGCCCTGCATCTGCGCATGGTGCCCATCGGCGAGACCTTCAACCGCTTCCAGCGGGTGGTGCGAGACGTCAGCCAGGAGCTGGGCAAGGACATAGTGCTGCGCATCTCGGGGGCCGACACCGAGCTCGACAAGTCGGTGGTGGAGAAGATTGGCGACCCCTTGATGCACCTGGTGCGCAACGCCATGGATCACGGCATCGAATCGGCCGAGCGGCGCCGCCTGGCGGGCAAGCCGAGCCAGGGCACCCTCACCCTCAACGCCTTTCATGACTCGGGCAGCATAGTGCTCGAGATCCGGGATGATGGCGCCGGCCTCGACCGGGAGCGGATCCTGAGCAAGGCCCTGGAGCGCGACCTCCTGAGCCCGGGGCAACAGCTCAGCGATCAGGAGGTGTATCAGCTCATCTTCGAGCCGGGATTCTCCACCGCCGAGGAGGTGACCAAGCTGTCGGGGCGCGGCGTCGGCATGGATGTGGTCAAGCGCAACATCCAGGCCCTGCGCGGCAGCGTCGAGCTGCACAGCGAGACGGACAAGGGCACCTTGGTGCGCATTCGCCTGCCCCTGACCCTGGCCATCATAGACGGCTTCCTGGTGCGGGTCGGCAGCGCCCACTATGTCATCCCCCTGGACATGGTCATCGAATGCGTCGAGCTGACCGAGCTGGCGCTGCAAGATACCCAGGGGCGGGACTACATCAATCTGCGCGGCGAGGTGCTGCCCTTCGTGCGGCTGCAACGCTATTTCGCGCTCTCGGGCCAGCCGGGACGCAGGGAGAACATAGTGGTGGTGAGCCACGGCGGCCAGAAGTCCGGACTGGTGGTGGACGAGCTGCTCGGCGAGCTGCAGACCGTCATCAAGCCCCTCGGCAAACTCTACAACCAGCTGAGCGGCATCAGCGGCTCCACCATTCTGGGAGGAGGCGACATCGCCCTGATCCTGGATATCCCCGCCCTGCTCCAGTCGGCCATCCGGCGTGAGCTGCATCAGCTGAACCACACTGGCGCCGGGTCACCCCAGAGCCAACCCAGTATCAATTGAGTAGGAGCGAGCCATGTTCAAGGATGCCACCATCAAGACCCGCCTCTTCCTGCTGCTCGGCGCCCTCTGCGCCTTGCTGTTGCTGCTGAGCAGCCTGGGACTGTACGGGATGCAGCAGGGCAATCAGGGCCTGCTGCGGGTCTACCAGGACAGGGTCGTGCCCCTCAAGCAGCTCAAGGAGATAGCGGATCGCTATGCCATCGCCGTCGTAGACAACGTCAACAAGGCGAACGCCGGCCTCATCAGCGCCGAGGCCGCCCTCAAGGAGATCCAGGCCGCCCAGCAGCAGATAGCCCAGGAGTGGCAGCGCTATCAGGCCACCAGCCTGACCCCGGACGAGCAACGGCTCTCGGATCAGGCTCTGGCGCTGTTTGAGACGGCAAACCGGGAGATCGACCGGCTCATCCAGCTGCTGGCCAACCGGCAGGGGCTGGTGACCGGCTCCCTCAATGAGTTCGATGGCCACCTCTATGACGCCATCGACCCCATCAGCAACAAGGTGACCGAGCTGGTCAACCTGCAGCTCGACGTCGCCAAGACGGAGTTCGACCATGCCCAGTCCGCCTACCAGACCCTGCTGCCCATGGTGATGGTCGGCATCGGCGTCGGGCTGCTGGCGGCCATCTGGTTCGGCCTGCGCCTGATCCGCAGCATCACGGGCCCCATCAACCAGGCACTCAAGGCCGCCCGCCAGCTGGCGGAGGGGGATCTGAACGTGCATCTGGAGGTCAGCTCCCGGGACGAGGCGGGCCAGCTGCTGGAGACCATGCAATACATGGTCGACAAGCTGGGGGCCCTCATCAATGACATAGAGCAGCAGGTGAGCGCCGCCGTGGAGCAGGGGGACTTCAGCTACCGCATCAGCCTGGCGGAGCGCCAGGGCTATGTGAAACGGTTGAGCGAGCTGCTCAACCGCCTCTCCGAGGTGACGGACACCAGCCTGGGGGACGTGATGCGCATCGCCACCGCCCTCTCCAAGGGCGACCTGACCCAGCGCATCGAGCAGCCCTACCCCGGCGTCTTCGGTCGCACCAAGGATGGCCTGAACGACACCATCACCGCCCTCACCGGCATCATAGACGAGGTGCGCAGCGCCACCGACAGCCTGAGCAATGCCTCCAATCAGGTGAGCGTCACCGCCCAGTCTCTGAGCCGGGCCACCAGCGAGCAGGCCGCCAGCGTCGAACAGACCAGCACGGCGGTCGAACAGATGAGCGCCAGCATCAACCAGAACACGGACAACGCCCGCCAGACCGATGCCATGGCCGGCCAGGCGGCCCAGGAGGCCGGCGAGGGCGGCACCTCGGTGCAGCAGACGGTGAGCGCCATGCTGCAGATAGCGCGCAAGGTGAGCATCATAGACGACATCGCCTACCAGACGAACCTGCTGGCCCTCAACGCCGCCATCGAGGCGGCCAGGGCCGGGGAGCATGGCAAGGGCTTTGCCGTGGTCGCCGCCGAGGTGCGCAAGCTGGCCGAACGCAGCCAGGTGGCGGCCCAGGAGATAGGGGAGCTCTCCAGCAGCAGCGTGGAGCAGGCGGAGCGCGCCGGCGAGCTGCTGGGACGGATAGTCCCCTCCATTCGCAAGACCTCGGACCTGGTCCAGGAGATCAGCGCCGCCTCGGGCGAACAGGCGGGGGCCGTGACCCAGATCAGCCAGGCCATGAACCAGCTCAATCAGGTCACCCAGCAAAATGCCGCCAGCAGCGAAGAGCTGGCCGCCACCGCCGAGGAGATGAGCAGCCAGGCGGAGGAGCTGCAGCAGACCATGGACTTCTTCATCCTGGCCGCCAGAGCCCCCGCGGGCCAGGGAGGCGCCAGCGTGGTGCGGGCCAAGCCGGCCCAGCCTCGCGGCCACTTCCTGACCTCGTCCCAACCTGCGCAGCCGGTCCACGGCGGGCCGGTTGATGACGCCGATTTTGTCCGTTTCTGACCGGAGGCCCCATGAATCCATCCACCGAACTGACCCTGGCGTCCACGCCTCTGCCCGCGGCGACCCAGGGCGATGCCCAATACCTCACCTTCCTCATCAAGGGGGAGATGTTTGCCATCAACATCCTGGGGGTCAAGGAGATCATCGAGTACGGCAATATCACCCCCATCCCCCTGATGCCTGAGTTCATCCGGGGCGTCATCAACCTGAGGGGCGCCGTGGTCTCTGTGGTCGATCTCAACGCCCGCTTTGGCAATGCCGCCTCGACGGTCACCCGCCGCAGCTGCATCGTCATCATAGAGACCCAGGGTCAGGAGGGGGACCAGGAGGGAGGCTCCCAGGACATAGGGGTCGTGGTCGATGCCGTCTCCGAGGTGCTGACCATTCCCAGGCACGAGATAGAACCGCCGCCGAGCTTCGGCGCCAGGATCCGTTCCGATTTCATCAGCGGCATGGGCAAGGTCAATGGCAAGTTCGTCATCCTGCTCAACACCCAGAAGGTGCTCTCCATCGACGAGATGGCCCTGCTCCATGAGATAACCCATCGCCCGGATGCGGCCATCGCCGTGACCCAATAGGCAGCAACATACTTTTATCACTCGAGTATCAGCACAAGGATAAGGCTCATGACTCAATCATTTTTCGGCAAGTTGTTTGGCAACGACGACCACGAGCGGCTGTTGTCCCAGCTCGATCACGCCCTGACGGATGCCATGGCCGTCAACCTCGCCGCCGCCGGCGGCCAGTTCGAGCAAGCCATCCGCCTCGACGGACTGGGCGGCCCATTGCTGGCGCTGTGCCAGGAGTTCAACCAGCTGCTCGAGCGCCTCGGCCAGACGGTGCGCAGCAACCTGGCACAGACTCAGGCCAGCCAGCTCGCCCACACCGAGAACTTCCGGGTCCGCAAGGCCCTCGATGGCGCCACCACCAACTTGATGATCGCCGACACCGACCTCAACATCATCTACATGAACGAGGCCATCAAGGAGATGCTGACCCTGGCCGAGAGCGACATCAAGAAGGAGCTGACGGCGTTCGAGGTCAGCGGCCTCATGGGCAAGAACATCGACAGCTTTCACAAGCATCCCTCCCACCAGCGCGCCATGCTGGCCAAGCTCGACAAGACCTACCGCACCCAGATAAGCCTGGGGGGACGCATCTTCTCCCTCATCGCGAGTCCCGTGGTCAATGACGAGGGGGAGCGGCTCGGGACCGTGGTGGAGTGGAACGATCGCACCCGCGAGGTGGCCATCGAGAACGAGGTCAAGGCCGCCAATGCCGCCGCCAAACAGGCCTCGGACGAGAGCATGCGGGTCAAGAAGGCCCTCGACTGCGCCACCACCAACGTGATGATCGCCGACAACAACCTCGACATCATCTACATGAACGAGTCGGTCAAGACCATGCTGGTCGAGGCCGAGCACGACATCAAGAGCGAGCTGCCCCACTTCAATACCAGCCAGCTGATGGGCAGCAACATCGACAGCTTCCACAAGAATCCCGGCCATCAACGGGGCATGCTGGCCAAGCTCGCCAGCACCTATCGCACCCAGATCCTGCTCGGGGGCCGCACCTTCTCCCTGGTCGCCAACCCCGTCTTTGCCGATGACGGCGAGCGCCTTGGCTCCGTGGTGGAGTGGAGCGATCGCACCAAGGAGGTTGCCATCGAGCGGGAGGTGTCCGAGATAGTCCAGGCGGTGATCGATGGCGAGCTGAGCAAGCGCATGGCCCTCGCCGACAAGGCGGGCTTCTTCAAGAACCTGGGAGAGGGGATCAACAAGATTGCCGACGTGATAGACACCAGCCTCAAGGACGTGATCCGGGTGGTGCAGGCCTTGGCCGAGGGGGATCTGACCCAGAAGATAGACGCCCATTATCCCGGGGTGTTCGGCACCACCAAGGATGCCCTGAACCAGACCATAGCGGCCCTCACCACCATAGTCACAGAGGTGCGCAGCGCCTCGGACAACCTCTCCAGCGCCTCGGAGCAGGTGAGCGCCACCGCCCAGAGCATCAGCCAGTCGAGCAGCGAGCAGGCGTCGAGCATGGAGGAGACCAGTGCCTCCATCGAGCAGATGAGCGCCAGCATCAATCAAAATACCGAGAACGCCCAGGTCACGGACGGCATGGCGAGCAAGGCGGCCAAGGAGGCCATCGAGGGAGGGGACGCGGTCAAGCAGACGGTGGATGCCATGAAGCAGATCGCCAAGCGCATCAGCATCATAGATGACATCGCCTACCAGACGAACCTGCTGGCCCTCAATGCCGCCATCGAGGCGGCCCGGGCCGGTGACCATGGCAAGGGCTTCGCCGTGGTCGCCGCCGAGGTGCGCAAGCTGGCCGAACGCAGCCAGGTGGCGGCCCAGGAGATAGGGGAGCTGGCCTCCAGCAGCGTCGACATGGCGGAGCGGGCGGGAGAGCTGCTCGATCAGATAGTGCCCTCCATCAACAAGACCTCGGATCTGGTGCAGGAGATCAGCGCCGCCTCCGCGGAACAATCCACCGGGGTCAGCCAGATCAACATGGCCATGAGTCAGCTCAGCCAGGTGACCCAGCAAAACGCCGCCAGCAGCGAGGAGCTGGCCGCCACCGCCGAGGAGATGAGCGGCCAGGCAGAGCAGCTGCAGCAATCCATGGAGTTCTTCACCCTGGTGCAGCACAAGACGGTGACCGAGCTCAGGCAGCCCGCCCAGAAGAGCAACGGTCGCCGTCACAACCAGGAGGGGGGGGCCCAGGAGATCTCGGCCGCCCATGGCCGCGCCTATGGGGAAGGCGACTTCGTCCGTTTCTGATCCGAACGGCGGGGAGCTCCCTCCCCGCCCCACCATGCAAGCCAGCCGAAGATCCATGAGACGGGTGATTTATGACGCGTTTGAACCCAGATGCAAGCCGCCAGCCCCGTCTACCCCGTCCCGGTGACGGGAGGAGAGAACCCGTGTTGGAACATGCCGTCCTGAGCGATCAGGAGTTCTGTCAATTTCAGCGCTGGCTGCATCAGACCGCCGGCATCGACCTCTCTCCCGCCAAGAAGACGCTGGTCAGCAGCCGCCTCGCCAAGCGGCTCTCCCATTACCAGTTGCCAAGTTTTGGCGATTACTTTCGCCTCATCATGCACGATGACGCCAAACAGGAGCTGCAGCTGGCCCTGGATCTGCTGACCACCAACGAGACCTACTTCTTTCGCGAACCCAAGCATTTCGAGTTTCTGAGCCAGCAAGTGCTGCCCGATTTTCCCCAGGGGCGACCCCTGCGCATCTGGAGCGCCGCCAGCTCCTCCGGAGAGGAGGCCTACAGCCTCGCCATGACCCTGGCCGAACGGCGGCCGTCGGCTCCCTGGGAGATCCTTGCCTCGGACATCAGCAGCCGGGTCCTGGCCCAGGCCAGGGCGGGCCTCTACGCCATGGATCGCGCCCACAACATCCCCACCTCCTATCTGATGAAATACTGCCTCAAGGGGATTGGCTTGCAGGAGGGCACCTTTCTCATCGATCGCAAACTCAGGGAGAGGGTGCAGTTTCGCCAGATAAACCTCAGCAAGCCGCTGCCGGAGCTGGGGCAGTTCGACCTCATCTTCATTCGCAACGTGATGATCTACTTCAACCGGGAGACCAAGGAGCAGGTGCTGGCCCGCCTGGTGCCCCTGCTGCGCCGGGGAGGCTATCTCATCATCAGCCATGCCGAGAGCCTCCATGGCCTGCAGTGCGGCCTGCAACTCATCTCCCCTTCCATCTACCGCAAGCCCTGAGCCTGGCCATGAAGGCGCTGCAGCTGCAACCCGGTGAGGCCCTGTTCAGCCAGGAGGCGCTGGAGATGCGCACCCAGCTGGGCTCTTGCGTCAGCCTGACACTCTGGCACCCTCACCACCACTGGGGAGGCATGTGCCACTTCATGTTGCCGGGCCGCCCCCCTGGCGGCGGGCCCCCCCCCGGGGGGCCCCGCCGCCAGTGGCAGGCCGAGGGCGGCTGGATGGCAAGTATGCAGATGAAGCCCTGGCCCTGTTGCTGGCGGCGATAAACGAGACCGGGAGCGACCCCAAAGAGTATGTGACCAAGCTGTTTGGCGGGGGCAACATGTTCCCCCAGTTCTGCGATCGCCACCCGCGGGACATCGCCAGCCAGAATGTGGCGGCGGCCTGGCGCCTGGTTCGGCGTCATGGCCTGACGGTCAGCGCCCACGATCTGGGCGGCACAGGCCACAGATCCCTGATCTTCGAGCTGGGCTCTGGTCATGTCTGGGTCAGGCACTCTCCCCTGGCACCGGAACCCGGCCTCAGGTAGTCGCTCTCTTACCGAACAAGGACAAGCCAATGAAACAGATCACCGTCATGCTGGTCGATGATTCCGCCGTGGTCAGGCAGGTGTTGCAGAGCGTGCTGGAGCGGGAACCGGATATCAGTGTCATCGCCACCGCCTCGGATCCCCTGTTTGCCCTGGAGAAACTCAAGAAGGCCTGGCCGGATGTGATAGTGCTGGATGTGGAGATGCCGCGCATGGACGGCATCACCTTCCTGCAAAAGATCATGGCCGAGCGGCCCACCCCTGTGGTGATCTGCTCCTCCCTCACCACCCGGGGGGCCGAAACCAGCCTGCAGGCCATGGCGGCCGGGGCGGTCAGCATCATCACCAAGCCCACCATGGGGCTGAAGGGCTTCCTGCAGGAGTCCGCTCACGAACTGGCCATGGCGGTGCGCGGCGCGGCCATGGCCAATCTCAAGCGACTGGGCAAGCCGCCGCTCACCGTGCCCCCCAGGATAGACATGGATGGCTGGCTGCCCGCCCCCTCCCAGGCCATGGCCCAGACCACGGAGCGGATCGTGGCGCTGGGCACCTCCACCGGCGGCACCCAGGCTCTGGAGCGGGTGCTCACCGCCCTGCCCAGGGTCAGCCCAGGCATCGTCATCGTCCAGCACATGCCGGAGAAATTCACCGCCGCCTTCGCCGCCCGGCTCAACGGCCTGTGCCAGATAGAAGTGCGCGAGGCGTGCCACAACGACAGGGTGATCCCCGGCCTCGCCCTGATAGCGCCGGGGGGCAAGCACATGCTGCTCAAGCGCAGCGGCGCCTACTATCACGTGGAGGTGATGGATGGCCCCCTCATCAACCGTCATCGTCCCTCGGTCGATGTGCTGTTTCGCTCCGTCGCCAAGCATGCCGGCAAGAATGCCACCGGCATCATCATGACCGGCATGGGGGATGACGGCGCCCGCGGCCTCAAGGAGATGCTGGACGCGGGCGCCATGACCTATGCCCAGGACGAGGCCTCCTGCGTGGTCTTTGGCATGCCCAAGGAGGCGATCAAGCTGGGGGCGGCCCGCCACACAGTGCCCCTCGACCAGATCCACCAGCTGATCGCCAGCTAGTCGCTCTCAGGGCGCCATGGCGTCCAGCAGGGCGAACAGCCTGTCTATCTCGGCCAGGGTGTTGTAGTGCATGCAGCCAATGCGCAGCACCCCCCCCTCCCCGACGTCGAGCGCCGCAATCAGTCCCAGCGCATAGAAGTGACCCGCCCAGCTGCACACCTGATGCTCGCCGAGATGGCTCGCCATCTGGGCCGGGGTGTGTCGCTGCGAGGTGAGGGCGAAGGTGGGGGTGCGCCCCGCCGTGCCCCGGATGCCATGGAGGGTGAGCCAGGGACGCTCCGCCAGCTTGGCCAGCAGGTGCGCGCTCAGCTGCTGCTCGTGGGCATGGCTGCGGGCGAAGCCGATATCGAGCCGCTCCTCCAGGGAAGCCTCCCGGGCCGTCAGACCGGAGAGGGAGGCCAGGTACTCGATGGTGGCCTCAAGCCCCGCCAACGCCTCCCAGCTCTGGGTGCCTGTCTCCCACTTGTAGGGGGAGACATTCTTGGCCGGTTCCACCTTGTAGGGGGTCAGTCGCTCCAGATGGGCCAGCTTGCCATAGAGGATGCCCAGATGCGGCCCGAAGAACTTGTAGGCGGAGCAGCCGAGGAAGTCGCAATCCCAGGCCTGCACGTCGATGCGCTCATGGGGGGCAAAATGCACCGCATCCACATAGAGCAGGGCACCGACCCCGTGTACCGCGTCGGCGATGGCGGGAATGTCCACCAGGGTACCCGTGGTATTGGAGGCCGCCGTCACCGCCACCAGCCGGGTGCGCGGCCCGAGCAGGCTCAGCAGGTGCGCCATGTCGAGCCCGCCAGTGCCGGCATCGACCCGCGCCTGATGGACGATGACGCCCCTATCCTCCGCCGCCTGCTGCCAGCTGGAGACGTTGGAGTAGTGATCCAGGGCGGAGACGACTATCTCGTCCCCCGCCTGCCACTCCCGTGCCAGGGCGCGACTGAAGGCAAAGGTGAGGCTGGTGAAGTTGGCACCGAACACTATCTCCTGCCAATGCTCGGCCCCCAGCAGGGTCGCCGCCCCCTGACGGGCCCGCAGCGCCTGCTGCTCCGTCTCTCTGCCGGAGAAGAAGGTGCCGCCCAGGTTGGCGTTGAAGCGTCCCAGGTAGTCCGTCATGGCTCCCAGTACGGCATGAGGGACCTGGGCACCACCTGGGCCGTCGAAGAAGAGGGGGGGCTTGCCATCGATCAACTGATTGAGGGCGGGAAACTGGCCGCGCAGGACGGCGACATCGAGAGGCTGCATAGGGTCACATTCCATGTTAACAGTTAGATAACATGGCGAGATTAAGATCAGGTAGCAGCAAAGTCCACACTCAAACCCATTCCCCATCACATTCACAGAAAAAAGAGCGCAATCCAGTATAAAACCCTGGCTTGCGCCGTTCACATTGCGGGGCTCGGGCGGCCAAACCCGAGGGGGATCCCTGGGTTCACTTGCGAGCAATCCGACATGAAGCCTATGAAAAGATTGAATTTTGAACGCTAGATATCAAAAAATAAGCGACTCGCATATTTTTCTGCATAGATTGCAAATCGGGGCTTCACAAAGCCGTGGGATCTGTTAGTATGCGCCTCGCACTTGAGGAGGGGTTCCCGAGTGGCCAAAGGGATCAGACTGTAAATCTGACGGCTCTGCCTTCGAAGGTTCGAATCCTTCTCCCTCCACCATTTCAAGTGCAAAAACCAGGAAAATACCCCGTGGAGGGGTTCCCGAGCGGCCAAAGGGATCAGACTGTAAATCTGACGGCTCTGCCTTCGAAGGTTCGAATCCTTCTCCCTCCACCATCTTCCTGATTGATAAGAAAGGCCTGTAAAAAGCAATGCCCCTGTGGAGGGGTTCCCGAGCGGCCAAAGGGATCAGACTGTAAATCTGACGGCTCTGCCTTCGAAGGTTCGAATCCTTCTCCCTCCACCATTCTTCAGAGAACCCGGCCCTGCGCCGGGTTTTCGCTTTTCCCCCTGTCAGATCTGACAATTGCCCTGCCCCCGCTTTTTCGAAACAGTCACCCCATAGCGTCGCATGGAGCGTCTTCATATGTTTGAAATCTGGGATGAGAGGGGCCGGGAGCAAGGGTTAACGCTGCCCGAGCTGCAGCAACGGCTGCGCCATTACCAGGGGGACGTCATGGTGCGTTATCTCAACCGCCTCGGCCTGCCGAGCACCCTGTTCCTGACCGTTGCGCAGGGCCAGGCCTACCAGCGATTCAAGGCGGATACGCCCAGGCTCGACTGGTCCTGGCTGGCCCAGGCCATGACACCCGCCCCTCAGCAAGCCCCACAGGAATCGCGCTTGACTGCCACATCCCCTTGACCCCCTTCCCAGGTCCGGTCGATCACAGCCAGCCCAGGCCAAATTGCATGATGGCCTGGGGACGAGTACAATCTCGCACCCTTATCGGGATGGCATCGCCTCCATAGAGGAGAGTGCCAGCCTCATTGCGGCGCCATCAGGTGGCGTCGTCCTGATTTGCAATCAGACCAGCGAGAAAATCATGTTCAGACCAGAATTGCTCTCCCCCGCCGGGACCCTCAAGAACATGCGTTACGCCTATGCCTATGGCGCCGACGCCGTCTATGCGGGCCAGCCGCGCTACAGCCTGCGGGTGCGCAACAACGAATTCGATCACGCCAACCTGCAGCTCGGCATCAACGAGGCCCATGCGCTGGGCAAGCAGTTCTACGTGGTGGCCAACATCCAGCCCCACAACTCCAAGCTCAAGACCTTCGTGCGCGATATGCGCCCCGTGGTGGAGATGAAGCCGGATGCGCTCATCATGTCCGACCCCGGTCTCATCATGATGATGCGCGAAGCCTTCCCCGACATGCCCATCCACCTCTCGGTGCAGGCCAACGCGGTCAACTGGGCCACGGTGAAGTTCTGGTATCAGATGGGCCTGACCCGCGCCATCCTGTCCCGCGAGCTGTCCCTGGACGAGATCGAAGAGATCCGCATGCAGGTGCCGGAGATGGAGCTGGAAGTCTTCGTCCACGGCGCCCTGTGCATGGCCTACTCCGGCCGCTGCCTGCTCTCCGGCTACATCAACAAGCGCGACCCCAACCAGGGCACCTGCACCAACTCCTGCCGCTGGGAGTACAAGGTGCACGAAGGCAAGGAAGATGACGTGGGCCAGATTGTGCACCGTCAGGAGCCCATCGCCGTGCAGAAGGTCGACCCCACCCTGGGCGCCGGCAAGCCGAGCGATGCCCTGGTGCTGCTGGAAGAGTCCAACCGTCCGGGCGAGTTCATGACGGCGTTCGAGGACGAGCACGGCACCTACATCATGAACTCCAAGGACTTGCGCGCCGTCGAGCACGTGGAGCGCCTGACCAGGATGGGCGTGCATTCCCTGAAAATCGAAGGGCGCACCAAGTCCTTCTACTACTGCGCCCGCACCGCCCAGGTCTATCGCAAGGCCATCGACGATGCAGTCGCCGGCCGTCCGTTCGACCCGACCCTGATGGGCACCCTCGAGAACCTGGCCCACCGTGGCTACACCGAGGGCTTCCTGCGCCGCCACAACCACAGCGAGTACCAGAACTACGACTATGGCTACTCCGTCTCCGACACCCAGCAGTTCGTCGGCGAGATCACCGGTCGCGATGGCGACATGGTGGAAGTGGAAGTGAAGAACAAGTTTCTGGTGGGCAACAGCCTGGAGCTGATGACGCCCCAGGGCAACCTCAGCTTCAACCTGGAGCAGATGCAAAACCGCAAGGGGGAACTTATCGATACCGCGCCGGGCAACGGCCACGTGGTCTATGTGCCTGTCCCCAAAGAGGTCGACATCAACTACGGCATACTGCTGCGCAATCTGGGCGAGCGTCAGGACACTCGCCAGCCCCACTCGGCGGCCTGAGATGGCGCTGCTCATCACCGACAAGTGCATCAACTGCGACATGTGCGATCCCGAGTGTCCGAACCAGGCCATCAGCCTGGGAGAGGCCATCTACGAGATCAATCCCGATCTGTGCACCGAATGCGTCGGCCACTATGAGAAGCCCACCTGCATCAGTGTCTGCCCGATCGACTGCATCATCTGGGATCCCGCTCACGTAGAGACGCAAGAGCAGCTGATGGACAAGTTCGTGACGCTGCACAGGCAGTAACACCGGCATCAGCGTCTGCGACCCACGGACTGCCTGCTTATATGGAGAGGCAGCGCAGCTGATGAACAGTGTGTGAAGCTGCATCGCAGCTGAGCCATCCGCCATGGCATCAACAATCAGGCCGGGCTCATGCCCGGCCTGATTGTTATCTGCCGATGACAACAGATAGCTCCGTCTACTTGCCCTTGGACTCGACCAGGGCACGCAGCGCGCCATTGTGGATCAGCGCCTGCTGATACTTGGCCTGAGCCTCATCCAGCTTGCCCTGTTTCTTGGCAATCTTGTCCGGCTTGCCCGTGACCCTGGCGCTCTGCAACTCGCTGAGGCGCTCATCCACCTTGGCCTTGAGCTCAACCAGCTGCTCGTCGCTCTCCTCGAGCAGCCCGGCATCGGTGCAATGCGCCTCTATGTTTTGCAGCGCCCGCTCCAGCCCAGCCACTTGCTCCCCGTTGCCGTGGGCACGGGCACTGGCCAGTTGCTCTGCCACCGCCTGCTGCCGGGCCTGACACCCCACCTCCTGGTTGCCATAAGCCTGACCTGCCAACAGCAGCATGCCGACTCCCGCAAGCTTCCACATAACGACCTCACTCCTCTGTCATGTTTGATGGTCGCCTATCAGACCGCACCCACTCGCCAGGGTCAAGCCACGGGAAAAGCGCTACGACAGAGTTTGTGCGACATCACGTCAACCCCAATCCGGCCGGGCTACAATGGCCCTTCCAATCAGGAGACCCACATGACCCAACACATCCTCATCATTGCCAACGGCGCCCCCTACGGCAGCGAATCCCTGTTCAATGCCCTGCGCCTCGCCATCGCCCTGGGCGAGCAGGGCGGTGCCAGCCTGCAACTCTTCCTGATGTCCGATGCGGTCGGTGCCGCCCTCGCGGGCCAGGCCCCGGCCGAGGGCTACAACCTGCGCCAGATGCTGGAGATCCTGCTGGCCCAGGGCAGCACCATCCGCCTGTGCAAGAGCTGCACCGATGCGCGCGGCATCACGGCCCTGCCCCTCATCGAGGGCATCGAGATAGGCAGCCTGCCCCTGCTGGCCCAGTGGACCCTGGCGGCGGACAAGGTACTCACCTTCTGACGGACTCCTGCGGGCTGTCCCATGCCGGCACCGCCGCCCGCTATCCCTCCCCGGGACAGGGGCTGACCGCCTCGGGGCGAGGCTCCCGGGCGCTGGCCTCGTACAGGAGCAGGATGGCCAGACAGAGCAGGGCCATGAGTCCGTAGAGCCAGCCGCCGCCCCAGTGGGCTATCATCCAGCCCCCCAGCAGGGCCCCCATGGCCATGCCCAGCCCGGACAGGGAGGCCGCCCCGAAATAGCTGCCCTTGAGGTGCGCCGGTGCCATCTGATCGATCAGCACATTGAGCAAGGGAAAAAGGATGCACTCCCCCACGCTCAGCAGGATCACCGCCACTATCCAGTGCCACCAGATGGCGGTATCTCCGAGGGCGAACAGCAGCTGGGCACCGAGAAACAGCGCCACCCCGAGCTGCAACCTGCGTTTGTTGCGCCAGCGCGCGGTGAGGTGGAGCAGCGGAAACTGCAACAGCACTATGGTGAGCGCATTGGCAGTGACCAGCAGACCGACCAGCCGCGCCACCTCGGGGGTGCCGGCCCGGGTCAGGTACTGGATCAGCGGCGATTCGAACTGGGCGTAGACCAGCATCAGCAGGAGGTTGGCCAGGGTGAGCAGCAGGAAGGCGCGATCTCGCCCGAGCACCCGCAGCACGGCGCGCATGCCGGGACCCACCGGACTCGCCACCTGACGAGGAGTCATGATGAATCCCATGACAAAGAGCAAGCCCAGCAGCAGATAGCTGGCCCCCAGCAGCAGGAAGGTCTCCTGGCGGGCGCTCAAACCATAGCTGACACCGATCAGGGGGCCGAGGGCGGCCCCCAGGTTGAGCAGAAAGTAGCGCAGGTGCAGGGCCAGCTCGCGGGCCTTGGGCTCGGCCAGGTTGTCGGCCATCAGCGCCTTGCCCGGCGAGTCGATGAGACCGTAGGAGAGGCCGCTGCCAATCACCCCCAGCGCCAGCCAGCTCACCTGATGGGAGAGGCCGAGCAGGGCGAAACTCGCCGCCGAGACCAGACAGCCGAACAGCAGTATGTTGCGCCGCCCCCACTTGTCGGAGAGCCAGCCACCATAGAAGCCGACCAGGGTGGAGAGCGCCGCCGTGGCCCCCAGGATGAGGCCGATCAGGGTCGCCGAGAGCCCATGGTCGCGATAGAGCAGGATGGAGAGAAAAGGCCACACCATGAAGAAACTGGTGCGCACCATGAAGGTACCCAGAATGACGATCCAGACCAGGATGGGGAACTGCCTGAGATAGGCCCACGACATGGTGCATCTCCTTATGACGGCTGAGGGCGGTCGTCCCTTATAGCAACCAGTCTCAAAAGAAACAACCCATCCGGCACCGAGAAGACGCCAGCCACATCCGGGCAAAAAAAAAAGCCGACCCTGAGGTCGGCTTCTTCACCATGGGCTCGCCTTATTCGGCGGCAGGCTCTTCGGCGGCGGCAACGGCCACCTCGGCAGCCGGTGCGGCGGCCTCGGTCGGTGCATTCGCTTCCTTGATGGAGAGACGCACACGGCCCTGACGATCCACTTCCAGTACCTTGACCTTGACCACGTCACCGATGGCCAGGTGGTCGGCCACGTTCTGGACGCGGGCGTCGGTGATCTGGGATATGTGCACCAGACCGTCTTTACCCGGCAGTATGTTGACGAAGGCGCCGAAGTCGGCCAGACGCACCACCTTGCCTTCATAGATGCGATTCACTTCGATCTCGGCGGTGATGGCCTCGATGCGACGAATGGCTTCCATGGCGGCCTCGTTGGCCACGGCGGAGATGCGGACGGTACCGTCATCATCCAGCTCGATGTTGGTGCCGGTCTCTTCGGTCAGGGCACGGATCACGGAACCGCCCTTGCCGATGACATCCTTGATCTTCTCGGGGTTGATCTTGATGGTGTGGATACGCGGGGCGAAATCGGAGATTTCGCTGCGCGGTGCCTGGATGGCTTCGTCCATCACCTTCAGGATGTGCAGGCGAGCACCACGGGCTTGCTTGAGGGCAATCTCCATGATCTCCTTGGTGATGCCTTCGATCTTGATGTCCATCTGCAGCGCGGTGATACCCTGGGTAGTACCGGCCACCTTGAAGTCCATGTCGCCCAGATGATCTTCATCACCCAGGATGTCGGACAACACCACGAAACCTTCTTCTTCCTTCACCAGACCCATGGCGATACCGGCAACGGAGGCCTTGATCGGCACACCGGCATCCATCAGCGCCAGGGAGGAACCACAGACGGACGCCATGGAGGAGGAGCCGTTGGATTCGGTGATTTCAGAGACCACACGTACCACGTACGGGAACTCGGCGGCGCTCGGCATCACGGCGGCCACGCCGCGCTTGGCCAGACGGCCGTGACCTATTTCGCGACGCTTGGGGCTGCCCATCATGCCGGTCTCGCCGACGCAGTACGGCGGGAAGTTGTAGTGCAGCATGAAGCGGTCGGCACGGTGGCCGGTCAGCTCGTCGATGTTCTGGGCGTCACGCTCGGTACCCAGGGTAGCGACGACCATGGCCTGAGTCTCGCCACGGGTGAACAGGGCGGAGCCGTGGGCGCGCGGCAGCACGCCGGTGCCCACGTGCAGGGCACGGATCATCTCGGGATCGCGACCATCGATACGCGGCTCGCCACGGACGACGCGGCCACGGACGATGCGGCTCTCCAGGCTGTGGAACTCTTCGCCAATCTTCTTGGCGTCTTCTTCCACGCCGGAGGCGATCACTTGCTCGACCACGCGGGCCTTGATGGCGCCGATGGCGGCATAACGCACGGCCTTCTCGGTGATGCGGTAGGCTTCACCCAGTTCGGCGGTGGCCAGCTCGGCGATCTTGGCTTTCAGGGCCTCGTTGACGGCAGGCGGGGTCCAATCCCAGGGCTGTGTGCCCACGTCGGCGGCAAATTCGTTGATGGCGTTGATCACCACCTGCATCTGATCGTGGCCAAAGACCACGGCGCCCAGCATCACCTCTTCGGAGAGGATGGCCGCTTCGGATTCCACCATCAGCACGGCGTTGGCAGTACCGGCAACCACCAGATCCAGATCGCTCTGGGGCAGTTCTGTGGTGGTCGGGTTCAGCACGTACTGGCCGTTCATGTAACCGACGCGGGCGGCGGCGATGGGGCCACCGAACGGGATGCCGGAGATGGCCAGGGCCGCGGAGGCACCGATCATGGCTACGATATCGGGGGACACGGCCGGGTTGACGGACATGACGGTGGCAACCACCTGAACCTCATTGAGGAAGCCTTCCGGGAACAGCGGGCGGATGGGGCGGTCGATCAGGCGGGAGATCAGGGTCTCGCCTTCGCTGGGACGGCCTTCACGACGGAAGAAACCACCCGGGATGCGACCAGCAGCATAGGTACGCTCCTGATAGTTGACGGTCAGCGGGAAGAAGTCGCGGCCGTGGTCGGCCTCTTTCTTGCCGACAACGGTCACAAATACGCAGGTATCGTCCATGCTGACCATGACGGCCGCAGTGGCTTGACGGGCCATCACACCGGTTTCCAGTGTGACGGTGTGTTGACCGTACTGGAATGACTTTACAATAGGATTCACGTGAATTTCCTTTTGACAATTTGGCTCTTTAAATTCGCGTGCAAGTATACTTGATCCGAACCAAAACGTAAGCGGTTACATGAATTGAGTGACAAGACAACCACTTGGCAAGACCAAAAAAAAGGGGAACCTCGCGGTTCCCCTTTTTCGCAAAATCTGTGGTCGATTAACGACGCAGACCCAGCTTGGCGATCAGAGCAGCGTAACGCTGAACGTCTTTACGCTTCAGGTAGTCCAGCAGCTTACGACGCTGGGAAACCATGCGCAGCAGACCGCGACGACCGTGGTGATCCTTGGAGTGCTCCTTGAAGTGACCTTGCAGATGGTTGATCTGGGCAGTCAGCAGGGCAACTTGCACTTCGGGGGAGCCGGTGTCGTTGGCGCAACGAGCGTTGTCAGCAACGATTTGAGCTTTGATCTCAGCATTTAGAGACATGGTATTACTCCGATAGAGTGTTTAAAGGTTCACAGCCAATCTCTAATTCAGCCGTGAAATGAGGGCGGTATCATAATCGCAGCGGACCCGTAACGCAATGGCTAACTCGCCCGTCGCCCTGCCGCCATTACTCCTCGTCGTGATAGCGAACCAGACGCTTGGGGGCAACCCGCCCTTCGTCGTCGATCTCGCCCACGCCGATGAATTCGCGCTCGGGGCCGACCGTCATGCGGACCTGGCCGCTGGCGGGAACACCCGGCACCTGGACAGCCTGACCCTGGTTCACATAGGCGGCGATCACCGCCAGCATGTTCACCTCGGGCAGGGAGGCCACCGCCGTGTCCATCGGCAGCAACAGGGGATCGAGCTGCTCTCGGGGCGGCACGCTCTCGGCCTTGGTCTGCTCGAAGATGCATTCGAGCTGCTCCAGGGTCAGCATCCGCTCGTACGGGTACTGGGCCACCTGGGTGCGGCGCAAGGCGGTGACGTGGGCGCCACAGCCGAGCACTTCCCCCAGATCGTCCACCAGGGAGCGAATGTAGGTGCCCTTGCTGCAGTGCACCTCCAGCTTCACCTCGTCCCCCTCGAAGCTGATCAGCTTGAGTTCGAAGATGGTGATGGGACGCGCTTCCCGCTCGATCTCTATGCCTTCGCGGGCATATTCGTAGAGGGGGCGACCGTTGTGCTTGAGGGCCGAATACATGGACGGCACCTGCATGATGGGGCCGCGGAACTGGTCCAGGGCCTCGATCAGGGTGCCCACGGCCACGTCCACCGGGCGGGTGGAGACCACCTCGCCGTCGGAATCGCTGGTATTGGTGCGCTCGCCCAGCTTGGCGGTCACCTCATAGCGCTTGTCCGCCTCCAGCAGGTACTGGGAGAACTTGGTGGCCTCGCCCAGGCAGATCGGCAGCATGCCGGTCGCCAGGGGATCCAGGGCGCCGGTGTGGCCGGCCTTGGCGGCATTGTAGATGCGCTTGACCTTCTGCAACACATCGTTGGAGGTCAGCCCGGTCGGCTTGTCCAGCAGCAGGATACCGTGTACGTCACGGCCCTTGAAACGACGTCTACGAGACATCTCAGGCGTTATCCTCTGTCTTGTCATCGGCGGCGGGCGCTTCGTCTTCACGGCCGGCTTCGGCCATGCGACGCTTGTCGTCACGCACTGTGTTGGTCACCAGGTTGGAGAGGCGCATCCCCTCGACCAGGGTCTGGTCGTAGTAGAAACGCAGCTCTGGCACCACCCGCAGACGCATGGCACTGCCCAGCAGGCTGCGGATGTAACCGGCGGCCTCGGTCAGGCCCTTGAGCCCTTCCTTGATGCGATCGGCATCGCTGTCGAGCTGCAAGAAGGTGACGTAAACCTTGGCATAGTTGAGGTCCTTGGACACTTCCACGTCCGAGACGGTTACCATGCCGATGCGCGGGTCTTTTACCTCGCGCTGCAGAATGAGCGCGATTTCGCGCTGGATCTGCTGGCCGACCCTGTTGGTCCGGCTGAATTCTCTGGCCATATTCTATCCTGCGATAAAAGGGGGCCTCAGCCCCCTATTTTGTCTTGCTCTCGGCTTACAGAGTCCGTTGGATTTCAACAGTCTCGTAAACTTCGATCTGGTCGCCTTCGCGTACGTCATTGTAGTTCTTGACCGCGATGCCGCACTCGTAGCCGTTCTTGACTTCGTTGACGTCATCCTTGAAGCGGCGCAGGGATTCCAGCTCGCCTTCATAGATGACCACGTTGTCACGCAGAACACGGATACGGTTGGAGCGCTTGACCACACCTTCGGTGACCATACAGCCTGCAACGGCGCCGAATTTCGGCGACTTGAACACGCTGCGGACCTGAGCCAGACCGATGATCTCCTGACGATACTCGGGAGCCAGCATGCCGCTCATGGCCTGCTTCACTTCGTCGATCAGGTCATAGATGACGGAGTAGTAGCGCAGATCCAGGTTCTCGGCCTCGATGACCTTGCGGGCAGAGGCGTCGGCACGGACGTTGAAGCCCACCAGGATGCCGCTGGAGGCGGCAGCCAGGGTCGCGTCGGTTTCGGTGATGCCACCCACGCCGGAGCCCACGATCTTGACCTTGACCTCTTCGGTGGAGAGCTTGACCAGCGCATCGCAGATCGCTTCCACTGAGCCCTGTACGTCGGCCTTGATCACCACGTTCACTTCGGACACTTCGCCCTCGGTCATGTTGGCGAACATGTTCTCCAGCTTGGCCTTCTGCTGGCGAGCCAGCTTGACTTCGCGGAACTTGCCCTGACGATAGAGCGCCACTTCGCGGGCCTTCTTCTCGTCACGCACGACGGTGGCTTCGTCACCGGCCGACGGCACCCCGGACAGACCCAGGATTTCCACCGGCAGGGACGGACCCGCTTCCTTGATCTCGCGACCCAGTTCGTCACGCATGGCGCGCACCCGGCCGTACTCGAGACCACAGAGGACGATGTCCCCCTGGCGCAGGGTACCTTCTTGTACCAGCACGGTGGCAACCGGGCCACGACCCTTGTCCAGGAAGGACTCGATCACGACGCCGTTGGCCATGCCATCGACCACCGCTTTCAATTCCAGTACTTCGGACTGGATCAGGATAGCTTCCAGCAGCTCGTCGATGCCTTCGCCGGATTTGGCGGAGACGTGAACGAACTGGCAATCGCCACCCCAGTCTTCGGACATGACGTTGTAACGGGCCAGCTCGGTCTTGACGCGATCCGGATCCGCTTCGGGCTTGTCGATCTTGTTGACCGCAACCACCAGGGGCACTTCCGCCGCCTTGGCGTGCTGGATGGCTTCGATGGTCTGCGGCATGACGCCGTCATCGGCAGCCACCACCAGCACGACGATGTCGGTCGCCTTGGCACCACGAGCACGCATGGAGGTGAACGCGGCGTGACCCGGAGTATCCAGGAAGGTGATCATGCCACTGTCGGTCTCGACGTGGTAGGCACCGATGTGCTGGGTAATGCCACCGGCTTCGCCCGCGGCGACCTTGGCCTTGCGGATGTAGTCCAGCAGCGAGGTCTTGCCGTGGTCGACGTGACCCATGATGGTCACGACCGGCGCGCGCGGCTTGGCTTCGGAGGTCTCGTCACGATCAGACAGTACCGCCTCTTCCAGCTCGTTCTCGCGACGCAGCACCACCTTGTGGCCCATCTCCTCGGCAACCAGCTGAGCGGTCTCCTGGTCGATGACCTGGTTGATGGTGGCCATGGCGCCCATCTTCATCATCGCTTTGATGACTTCGACACCCTTGACCGCCATCTTGTTGGCGAGCTCCGCCACTGTGATGGTCTCGCCGATGACGACGTCACGGTTGACCACGGCGGCCGGCTTGTTGAAGCCGTGCTTCATGGCGTTGGGCATGGCCATCTTGCCACGCTTGCCCTTGCGGGCACGGGGATCGCGGGAGTTGCGATCATCCTCGCGACGGCCCGGTTTCTTCGGACCCTTGGCGGCGGCGGCGGTACGGCGGCTGGTCTCTTCTTTGCGATCCAGTTCGTCTTCGGCTGCCTGAGCATGCTTGTTGGTGGTCAGGTGGTAGTCGCTGCTCTCTTTGGCGCGAGCGGCTTCTTCCTCGGCCCAGCGGGCCGCATTTTGTTCCGCCATCAGACGAGCCTCTTCGGCTTTCTGAGCGGCGAGTTCCTCAGCTTTTTGCAAAGCTGTTTGTTCCTGTTGGCGCTTCAGTTCTTCTGCTTCGCGCTTGGCCATCTTTTCTGCCTCTTGCTGAGCTGTGCTACCGGCTGCTTTGGCGGGCTGCTGAGCCTGCCTGGCCTTTGATTGTGCCTCGATGCGCGCCTTTTCCTCAGCCTCACGACGAGCCTGCTCAGCCGCCAGGCGAGCCTTCTCCTCAGCCTCACGACGAGCCTTCTCTTCGGCCTCGTGACGGGCTTTTTCTTCTGCTTCCAAACGCGCTTTTTCCTCGGCTTCCGCCTGACGCTGTTCATCTTCCAGCGCCGAACGTCTTACATAGGTGCGAGACTTGCGCACTTCTACCTGCACTTCCTTGTTCTTGCCGCCAGTGCCTTGAACACTCAGGGTGCTCTTGGTCTTGCGCTGCAAGGTCATGCGGGCAGGTGCGGTGACCTCGTCACCTCCATGCTGTTTCTTCAGATGGGCCAGCAGAGTCTGTTTCTCGGACTCGCTGACCAGATCGTCGGCCTTGTTCTTGCTGATACCGGCATCGACAAACTGCTGGAGAAGACGATCAACCGGTGTGTCGATGTCAGTGGCAAGTTGTTTGACTGATACTTCTGCCATTCATTTTCCTCCGTTTGATCTTAACTGGACTGCTCTTCCCCGAACCAACAGATATTGCGAGCAGCCATAATCAGCTCACCGGCTTTCTCAGCCGTCAGCCCTTCAATGTCGGCAAGGTCATCGATGCCTTGCTCTGCCAGATCTTCCAGATTGCCGATACCGCGAGCAGCCAGAGCATAGGCCAGTTCGCGATCCAGGCCTTTGAGACCGAGCAGTTCTTCGGAAGGCTCGACGCCTTCGAACGATTCTTCTTTGGCCAGGGCCTTGGTGGTCAGGGCATCCTTGGCACGGGTGCGCAGCTCTTCGACCATGTCTTCATCCAGACCGTCGATGGCCAGCAGCTCGTTCACCGGGACGAAGGCGATCTCTTCCAGGGTAGAGAAGCCCTCTTCCATCAGCAGACCGGCGAAATCGTCGTCGATGTCCAGGGTGCTGGTGAACAGGTTCATGATGCGGTCGTTCTCGGCCTGGTGCTTGGCACGCATGTCCTCGACGGTCATGACGTTCAGCTCCCAACCGGTCAGCTGGGAAGCCAGACGCACGTTCTGACCGTTGCGGCCGATGGCCTGGGCCAGGTTGGCGGCTTCCACGGCGATGTCCATGGTGTGGTTGTCTTCATCGACGATGATGGAGGCCACATCGGCCGGCGCCATGGCATTGATCACGTATTGGGCCGGGTTGTCATCGTACAAGACGATGTCGGCGCGCTCACCGCTCAGTTCGGCGGAAACCGCCTGAACGCGGGCACCACGCATGCCGATACAGGCACCGATCGGGTCGATGCGACGATCGTTGGTCTTGACCGCGATCTTGGCGCGGGAGCCCGGATCACGGGCGGCGCCCATGATTTCGATCATCTCTTCGCCGATCTCCGGTACTTCGATGCGAAACAGCTCTTTCAAGAAGTCCGGGCTGGAGCGGCTGACGAACAGCTGGGAGCCACGGGCCTCGGGACGCACGGCGTAGAGCAGGCCACGGATGCGGTCACCGGGGCGGAAGGTCTCGCGCGGCAGCATGTCGTCACGGAAGATCACCGCCTCGGCATTGCTGCCCAGATCCAGGATGACATTGTCACGGTTGCTCTTCTTGACCACACCACTGATGATGGTGCCTTCCTTGTCCTTGAACTGGTCAACGACCTGGGAACGCTCGGCCTCGCGCACTTTCTGCACGATAACCTGCTTGGCGGTCTGGGTGGTGATGCGATCGAAGGTCACAGATTCAATCTGGTCCTCTACGTAGTCACCGACCTGGATCTCGGGGTCATCGATCTGGGCCGCTTCCAGGGTAATTTCACCGTAAGCGTTCTCCATGGAGGCTTGATCGGCCACCACGACCCAGCGGCGATAGGTGTCGTAATCACCGGTCTTGCGGTCGATTTCGACCCGCACTTCAATTTCGCCTTCGTATTTCTTCTTGGTCGCCGTCGCCAGCGCGGTTTCCAGCGCCTCGAAGATCTTCTCGCGGGGCACGGCTTTCTCGTTTGACACTGCGTCAACGACCAGCAAAATTTCTTTATTCATATCCGATAGCCTCGTTAACCAAAGTTCGGCACTATGTTCGCTTTTTGGATATTGGTGAAAGCGAACAGCTCGTCCTTACCGTCTACCGTCAGGGTGATGGTATCCCCCTGCACGGCTTTGATTACGCCTTTGAACTTGCGGCGGTTATTTGTTGCCATTCGAAGCTGCACCGCCGCCTCCTGGCCAACGTATTTTTCGAACTGGGCAACCTTGAACAGGGGACGATCCAGACCGGGTGAGGAGACTTCCAGGTAATACTCCTCGGTGATGGGATCTTCAACGTCCATGATGGCACCGACCTGACGGCTCACTTCGGCGCAATGTTCAACGGTCACACCCTGCTCGCTGTCGATGAAGACACGCAGGGTCGAGTGTTTACCCGCACGGATAAACTCCACACCCCAAAGTTCAAAACCCAAGGCTTTGATCGGCGCCTCGAGCAGATCGGTCAAACGCTGTTCCAACGTAGCCAAAGTTACCCTCCGAAAAAACAAAAAAAGGGCATATAGCCCAGATGAAGTACAAACTCAGAGTAAATTGCACATAACAAAAAGCCCCGATGTCAAATCGGGGCTTGGCGCTTTACCCTGATTGTCGCCTCGCAGCGACCGCTTTCCTGAGCGAAGGAATGCGTGAAATTTGGTTGCGGGGGCCGGATTTGAACCGACGACCTTCGGGTTATGAGCCCGACGAGCTACCATGCTGCTCCACCCCGCGTCCGAAATCGTGCGAGATTATAGCCTTATCAAACTTTTCGTACAAGAATGAAGAGCCATAATATACCTGGTTACCCAGGCTCACTGCTTAATTGGTGCCGTGGGCGGGACTCGAACCCGCACACCCTAGAGCACTACCCCCTCAAGATAGCGTGTCTACCAATTCCACCACCACGGCAAAACTCACTCAATTGGGAACGTCGGAATCTTTCTTCACCGGCGCTTCTACCTGCTCAACCTGTTGGGTTTGTTGCAGATTTTCCCACTCGCTTCCCTGTTTTACCTTGTTGCTGGACATAGAACCCAGCAGCAGGCTGATGACAAAAAACAGAGTTGCCAAAATCGCTGTTGTTCGGGTCAGGAAGTTGCCTGAACCACTGGAGCCGAATACGGTATTCGATGCCCCTGCGCCGAAGGAGGCGCCCATGTCAGCCCCTTTACCTTGCTGAATCATCACCAGACCGATGAGGGTCAAGGAAACCAGCAGATAAACGACTAAAAGAATCTCGTACATTTAACTTGCACCCTTTGCCGCTTCAACAATTCCTAAAAACGCCTGGTCATCGAGGCTTGCTCCGCCAATCAGGCCGCCGTCAACGTCGGGTTGGGCAAACAAATCTCTCGCATTGGCCGGTGTCAGGCTCCCACCATAGATGATTCTAACTTTCTCACCTATTACCGGAGTATCCTCCGCCAAGCGACCACGAATAAAGGAATGAACCTCTTGTGCCTGCTCGGGTGTGGCGCATTTACCTGTGCCTACTGCCCAAATCGGCTCGTAGGCGATGATAGCATTATCGAAAGCCATCGCGCCATTCTTCTCTATGACGATGTCCAGCTCCTCGGCTATCACCTCAAAGGTACGCCTCGCCTGCCTTGCAGCGCCTGACTCACCCAGACAGAGTATGGGTATCAGACCTGCCGACCTGGCCGCAGCGAACTTCTCCGCCACGATGAAACTGGTCTCTCCAAAGAGACGCCTGCGCTCGGAATGCCCTACTATGACGTAACGACATCCTGCCTCAATCAGCATCTCACACGAGATCTCCCCCGTATAAGCGCCAGATTGGTGCTGACTCATGTTCTGAGCCCCCAACTTCATCACACACTGATCACTCAGCAGACGCGACGCGAAGTCGAGATGCACATGGGACGGGCACAGCACAGTTTCAACCCTCTCATCCAACCCCTTGAGGCAAGCGGTGGTGAACTGCTCCAACTGCGACCTGCTACCGTGTAACTTCCAGTTGGCTGCTACAAACGGCTTCCGATTCCCCATCGGCGAACTCCCTTGCGAAAGCGAGGCAGATAATATCCAGAGGACATTGAACTGACAAGCGCTATTTTTGATTTTTTGAATCGTTTGAACAAGATACAACCAGGGCGGTATAAATACCGCCCTGTTCGCTCATTAAAACGCCGACTTTACCCGCTGGGCGATGCGCTCTGCCATGTCACGCACCTGAGCCTCATGCTCCCCTTCCACCATGACCCGGATCAGCGGCTCGGTCCCGGACTTGCGCAGCAAGACGCGACCACGGCCTGCCAGCTCCTGCTCCACTGCGGCCACCTCGCTCAGCACGGCCTCGGATGTCAGGGGATCTCCCCCTTCGGAGAAACGCACATTGATCAGGATCTGGGGGAACTTGCTCATGCCTGAGCGCAGCTTGGCCAGCGGCATCTCGGCGCTGCGCATGGCGGTCAATACCTGCAGCGCGGCCACAATGCCATCCCCCGTGGTGGTCTGATCCAGGCAGATGATATGACCCGAGTTCTCGCCACCGATGCGCCAGCCTTTCTCGTTGAGCATCTCCAGCACGTAGCGATCACCCACCTTGGCCCGGGCAAACGGAATGCCGAGCGTCTGCAGCGCCAGCTCCAGGCCCATGTTGGCCATCAGGGTGCCAACCACGCCCCCCTTGAGGCGACCATTGCGCAACGCATCGCGGGCGATGATGTAGAGGATCTCGTCTCCGTCGATGATGTAGCCTGTGCTGTCCACCATCACCAGGCGATCGCCATCACCGTCGAAGGCTATGCCCAGATCCGCCTTGCACTCCAGCACCTTGGCCACCAGGGCCTCGGGGGCGGTGGAGCCGACACCGTCATTGATGTTGAGACCATCAGGGCTGCACCCCATGGCGATCACCTCGGCCCCCAGCTCGCGAAAGACGGACGGGGCAATGTGATAGGTGGCGCCATGGCCGCAGTCCACCACCATCTTCAGCCCTTCCAGGCTCAGATGGGAGGCAAAGGTGCTCTTGCAGAATTCGATGTAGCGCCCGGCGGCGTCCTCGATGCGCACGGCCTTGCCAAGCTCGGCAGACTCCACGCACTTGAGCTCGCTGTCCAGCTCGGCCTCGATGGCCAGCTCCACCTCGTCCGGCAGCTTGGTACCGTCGGCGGAGAAGAACTTGATGCCGTTGTCGTAATAGGGGTTATGGGAGGCGCTGATGACGATGCCCGCCTCGGCACGAAAGGTGCGCGTCAGATACGCCACCGCCGGGGTGGGCATGGGGCCCATCAGTATGGCCTTGAGCCCGGCGGCGGAGAGGCCCGCCTCCAGTGCCGACTCCAGCATGTAGCCGGAGATGCGGGTGTCCTTGCCGATCAGCACCTTCTTGGTGCCCTTCTTGGAGAGCACCTTGCCGGCGGCCCAGCCCAGCTTCATCACGAAATCAGGAGTGATCGGATACTCACCCACCTTGCCGCGGACACCGTCGGTGCCAAAATACTTTCTTGCCATTGTCTGTTCTCGTTGTTATCTGGAAATGAAATCTTGTCCCGTCATGACCATCCAGCCAGCGCGCAGGGCATCCATGGTCTCTCGCACGTCGTGCACCCGTATGATGCGGGCGCCATGCTGCATCCCGATGAGGGCGCAGGCCAGACTGCCAGCGAGGCGCTCATCGACACTGCGGCCGAGCAGGTGACCTATCATAGACTTTCGCGACATGCCGACCAAGAGCGGCATCCCGTAATCGAGCAACTTCTGCTGCCAGGCCAACAACTGGTAGTTGTGACTCAAGCTCTTGCCAAAGCCATAGCCCGGATCCAGCAGCAGCCGCTCGCGGGGGATGCCGGCCACGAGGCAGGCGGCGATCCGCTGGTCGAAGAAGGCCCTCACCTCCCTCAGCAAGTCGTCGTAGTGTGGCTCCACCTGCATGGTCCTCGGCTGCCCTTTCATGTGCATCAGGCAGACGGGGACGCCCGCCTCTGCAGCGGCGTCGAGCGCCCCCGGCTCCTGCAGGGCCCGCACATCATTGATGAGGTGGCCGCCGGCGGCACAAGCTTCGCGCATCACCACGGCCTTGGAGGTATCGAGGGAGATCATCACCTCCAACTCACGGGCGAGTCGCGCCACCACGGGCACCACACGCTCCAGCTCCTCCTGCTCGCCGACATCCGGGGCACCGGGTCGGGTCGACTCCCCTCCCACATCGATCAGGGTGGCGCCATCGGCCACCATCTGGCGGGCATGGGCGAGGGCCTGCTCTACCTGATGGAAACGACCGCCGTCCGAGAAGGAGTCCGGGGTGACATTGAGGATCCCCATGACGTGGGGACGTTCGAGGGAGAGGCTGAGCCCCTTGCTGGTCAACTGCATGGTAGGGTCCATCTTGCATCAATGAAAAAAACCCCGGGCAAGCCCGGGGTTTCAGAGTGAATGATCTTATTTGGCCGGCACGTCGTTGGCTTTGTCGATATCGACGTTCGCCTCTTTCGGCTCCTCGACCTTCACCTCTTCAGGTTCAGTCTTGGTGGCACTGCCGCCACTTGGCGTATCGCCGTGCTCGTCATGCCAGTTGCTCGGTGCGCGCACCTCGCGACGGGCCATCAGATCGTCGATCTGCTTGGCGTCTATGGTCTCGTACTTCATCAGCGCATCCTTCATGGAGTGCAGCACGTCCATGTTGTCCATCAGGATCTGCTTGGCACGATCATAGTTGCGGTCGATCACCAGCTTGACCTCGGCATCGATGACGCGGGCGGTGTCGTCGGACATGTGCTTGGCCTTGGCCATGCTGCGACCGAGGAACACCTCGCCATCTTCTTCCGCATACAACATGGGACCGAGGCGCTCGGACATGCCCCACTGGGTCACCATCTTGCGGGCGATGTCGGTGGCACGCTCGATGTCGTTGGATGCACCGGTCGATACCTTCTCGGCACCGTAGATCAGTTCTTCCGCCAGACGACCGCCATACAGACTGGAGATCATGGACTCCAGATGTTGCTTGGAGTGGCTCCAGCGATCCTGTTCGGGCAGGTACATGGTCACCCCCAGGGCACGGCCACGGGGAATGATGGAGACCTTGTAGACGGGATCATGATCCGGCACCACGCGACCAATGATGGCGTGACCCGCCTCATGGTACGCCGTCATCTCCTTCTCGGACTCCTGCATCACCATGGAGCGACGCTCCGACCCCATCATGATCTTGTCCTTGGCCCGTTCGAACTCGGACATGGAGACCACGCGGCGACTCTCGCGAGCGGAGAACAGGGCCGCCTCGTTGACCAGGTTGGCCAGATCGGCACCGGAGAAGCCTGGGGTACCACGGGCAATCACGGCGGCATTGACGTCATCGGCCAAGGGGACCTTGCGCATGTGCACTTTCAGGATCTGCTCGCGACCGCGGACATCCGGCAGGCCGACCACGACCTGACGGTCGAAACGACCCGGACGCAGCAGAGCCGGATCCAGCACGTCGGGACGGTTGGTGGCGGCGATGACGATGACGCCTTCGTTGCCCTCGAAACCATCCATCTCGACCAGCATCTGGTTCAGGGTCTGCTCGCGCTCGTCATGACCACCGCCGAGACCGGCGCCACGCTGGCGACCGACCGCATCAATCTCATCGATGAAGATGATGCAAGGAGAGGACTTCTTGGCCTGCTCGAACATGTCGCGCACCCGGGAAGCACCGACACCCACGAACATCTCCACGAAATCGGAACCCGAGATGGTGAAGAAGGGGACCTTGGCCTCACCTGCGATGGCCTTGGCCAGCAGGGTCTTACCGGTACCGGGTGGGCCGACCAGCAGTACGCCGGTGGGGATCTTGCCACCCAGCTTCTGGAACTTGGTCGGATCACGCAGGTAATCCACCAGCTCTTTGACCTCTTCCTTCGCTTCGTCACAGCCTGCGACATCACCGAACGTGGTCTTGATCTGCTCTTCGCTCATCAGGCGAGCCTTGCTCTTGCCGAACGACATGGCACCCTTGCCACCGCCGCCCTGCATCTGACGCATGAAGAAGACCCAGACACCGATCAGCAACAACATCGGGAACCAGGAGATGAAGATGGAGGTGATCAGGGAAGGCTCTTCCGGTTTGATCCCCTCAACCTTGACGTTGTGGTTGAGCATGTCGTTGAGCAGTTGAGGATCCTGCGCCGGAATGATCGTCTGGAAACGTTCACCGGTGCGTTTGACGCCATGGATGACCTTACCGTCCATCCGCACTTCGCGGATCTGCTCTTGGGTCACTTCTTTTACAAAGCTGGAGTAGTCCAGCTGGCGACTGGTGGTATCACTGGGGCTGAAGCTATTGAACACCGACATCAGCACGACGGCGATGACCAGCCACAGGATTAAGTTTTTCGCCATGTCACTCAAATCAGTAACCTCGCAGACTGACAGTTAACGCTAAAAGGTAGGGTACTACAGTTTAAAACCGGTAGCCACAATGTACACTTCGCGCGAGCGGGCTCTTGATGAGTCCGGCTTGCGTATCTTGACTGCTGTAAAAAGTTGTCTAATTTCATTGAGATAGGCATCAAATCCCTCTCCCTGAAACACCTTGGCCACGAAGCTGCCATTCGTACGCAGCACCTGGTTGCACATGTCCAGCGCCAGCTCGACCAGATACATGGCTCTCGCCTGATCCACCTGCTGGGTCCCGCTCATGTTGGGCGCCATGTCTGACATGACCACATCCACCTTGTTCGGTCCCACTCGTTCGAGCAGTGCTGCAAGCACAGTCTCCTCCCGAAAGTCCCCTTGCAGGAAATCGACTCCGGCGATGGAATCCATCGGCAGAATATCGCAGGCGATGACGCGGCCGTTGTCACCCACCTGATCGATGGCAAACTGGGACCAGCCACCGGGGGCGGCCCCGAGATCCACGACCGTCATGCCGGGCTTGAGCAGTTTGTCCTTGCCCTGGATCTCGTCAATCTTGAACACGGCGCGGGATCTCAGTCCAAGTTTCTGGGCTTTCTTGACATATTGATCGTCGAAATGCTCTTTCAACCAGCGAGTTGAACTGGGGGAACGTTTTTTCTGGGTCATGGTTATCGGCTTTAAAAAACCACAAGGGTTATTAGTATTAAGGGCTAAGTGGGGGTAGAATACGCCCCTTTCAACCCTGACTTATGAAGAATTTTGCCATGACGCTCAACAACAAACAGAAACAGTACCTCAAAGGCCTGGCCCACAGCCTGAAACCCGTCGTCCTGCTGGGACAACACGGTCTGACCGAAGGCGTACTGGCCGAGATCGATCTCGCTCTGGCTCATCACGAGCTGATCAAGGTGAAAGTCGCCGCCGAAGATCGCGAGATGAAGCAACTGGTCATGGATGCCATCGTCCGTGAGACCGGTGCCATCAAGGTGCAGAGCATGGGCCACGTGCTGACCATCTATCGCAAGGCCAACGAACCCAAGATCCAGCTGCCCCGCAAGTAAGAGAGAGCGCCGCTCTCTCCTTCCGTTTCCCCTCTTCCCAAGTCGCTTGCCAAAGTAGTCGTCAGGGCCTTAACCTGCGATGAATACTTGGAAGTGTCGACCATGGACCATCAGCAGATACTCACCGACGAAGAACTGACCATGTTGCGGGAGCTGGGGAAAGACCAGGGCTCGGCCGCCGGGCAATCCCTGAGCGGCTACCTGGATACCCCCCTGCTCGGCCTGCTGCAACGGGCGGACATGCTCGCCCTGGAGGCACGCTTCGCCGGGCATCAGCTCAGCTTCCCCCTCTATTTCACCCAGGGGGATGATGGCTTCCTCGAACCTCGCATTGCCGCCCCCGTCATTCAGGAACTCAGCCACGATCACCCCAGGGCCTGGCGTCTGGCCACGGAGGGGACACTGCAGTTGAAGGGGAACGATTACCCGGTCACCAGCCTCTCCCTCAACGGCCTCATCGTCCAGCGTCTGCCCGATACCCTCAAACGGGGCGATGTCCTCCATGCCAGCCTGCTGCTCGATGCACTGGCGCCGCTCACCCTCAGCGGCATCCTCATCAGGGAAGTATGCAAGGGGCAGATCGTCATCGGCTGGGCCGTTCAGTTTCAGATGAGCGAGGCGGATCAGGAGCGGCTGCGGGGCTGGATATTCCAGCATCATCAGAGCACCTTTACCCAGGCTTATGCTCCGCCCGAGCAGTGATGCCCGCAAATGACAAGAGGGGAGCCCGGGCTCCCCTCTTCGTTGCCAGCCACCCGTTACAGGTAGTCGACGCTCAACACTTCATATTCCACATCACCGGCCGGGGTCTTGACGATGGCCACATCGTCCACCTCCTTGCCGATCAGCGCACGGGCGATGGGGGAGTTGACCGAGATGAGGTTCTGTTTGATATCGGCCTCGTCGTCACCCACGATGCGATAGGTCACCTCTTCTTCCGTCTCTGACTTGAGCAGATTGACGGTGGCACCGAAGATGATGCGGCCATTGTTGGCGATCTTGGTGACATCTATGACCTGGGCATTGGAGAGCTTGGCTTCAATCTCCTGGATGCGCCCTTCGCAAAAGCCTTGCTGCTCACGGGCGGCATGGTACTCGGCGTTCTCTTTCAGATCACCATGTTCACGGGCATCTGCAATCGCTTCGATAATCTGCGGACGCAGCTCGCTCTTCAGATACTCGAGCTCTTTGCGCAGCTTCTCGGCGCCGCGCACAGTCATCGGAGTTTGATTCATAGTCGAAACCTGGGTTGCTTTATAAAGAGAAGCTGCGGCAATCAAAGAGAGCCGCAGCTATCGGTTCGGATGGGGCATCTTAATATGAAGCCGGGGGAAAATCCATGGTACCCCCGTGATGCGGCCCCCGCTTCAGCCTCGTTTATTGCGAGTCGTTCGGTACTCCTATCGGGTCCGATACGCTCGCCTTGCCCTGCATGATGGCAATCTCGACCCGGCGGTTGGCGCGGCGATGCTCGGTCGAATCGTTCGGCATCAAGGGCTGGGAATCGGCCATGCCCTGCACCACGAGTCGGCTCTGGTCGAAACCTTCCACCCTGATCATCTGATGGGCCACCGCCACCGCCCGCTGGGAGGAGAGCTCCCAGTTGGAGCGAAACAGTTCATTCTCGGTCGCGACATCATCGGTGTGGCCGGAGACGGTGATCTCCCCCGGCACATCCTTGAGCAAGCTGGCCACCTTGCGGATCACCGGCCAGAACTGGGGTTGCAAAAACGCAGACCCCGCCGGGAAGGAGGCCTTCTCGCGGATGCGGATGATGACCTGCTGGCCCAGCGACTCTATCTCGATGGCGCCGTCCTGGATCTGATCCTGGAGCTGCTCCGCCAATTGCTTCGCCAGGGCGTTGGATTGGGCCTGCTGCTGTTGCTGCTGCTCCTCCCGTGCCTGTTCGCTGGTCTTGCCCCCCGCCAGATCCCCTGCCTCCTTCTGCTGGCCCCCGGCCTGATCGGCATCCCCGGGCTGAAACTCCAGCTCGGTCTGGGTCATGTCAATGGTCTGCTGCATGATGGTGTCGATCGGCGTCGGCTCCGGTCGCCCCGGCCTGAACTCCTGGGCGATGACGGAGGTCCCCTTCGGAATATCCTTCACCTCCAGCAGATTCTGCACCCCGAAGGCGTACTTCATGGAGCCGGCGATCTGCTTGAACTTGAGCACGTCCATCTCGGCAAAGGAGAGCAGCAGCACGAAGAAGCACATCAACAGCGACATCAGGTCGGCAAAGGTCCCCATGTAAGAGGGCAGGCCCGGCGGCGGACACTTGCATTTAGACATGGCTATTCCTATTCGGCGCCGTCATTGCGCTTGGATTGGTTCAGGTAATTTTGCAGCATGGACTGGATCACGCGAGGATTCTGACCGTCCTGAATGCCCATGATGGCATCCAGGATCAAGGCCCGGGAGAGGCGCTCCTCGCCACTGCGCAGCTCCAGCTTGTCGGCGATAGGGATGGCAAACATGTTGGCCTCGATGGCGCCATAGAGGGTGGTCAGCAAGGCAACCGCCATGGCCGGCCCGATGGACTTGGGATCGCTCATGTTAGACAGCATGGCAACAAGCCCCACCAGGGTCCCTATCATCCCCATGGCGGGGCCAAGATCGCCGAGGGCGCGAAACACCTTGATCGCCATGATGTGTCGCTCCGAGGTGAGCTCCATGTCTTTTTCCATGACGGCGCGCACCACCTCGGCATCATGGCCGTCCACCAGCATGTCGATCCCCTTCTTCATGAAGGTGTTGGGGATCTCCGCCGCCTCCAGGGCCAGGAAGCCCCCCTTGCGGGCCGCATCCGCCAGCTCGACTGCCTTCTGGATCAGGTCGTCGAGCTTGTCCCCCTTGTGCATGAAGGCCTTGCCTGCGATCTTGAACGCCCCGAAGAACTGGCCAACGTTGAACTTCATCATGGCGATGAAGATGGAACCCAGGATGGTGATGCAGATGGAGGGGACATCGACGAACATGCTGAGGGAGCCCCCCAGGATCATGCCGTAGATCACCACCCCAAAGCCGAGCACTATGCCGATAAGACTACCTAGATCCACGCCGCTACTCCTGTCAGCCGATTCTTGAATTCATCATATTTCATTGAATTTTCTGCTATTGCATCCCGAGCGGCAAGCGCGAAAGTGCGCACCTGACCCCTGTCGGCTTATTTATCGGCCGCCACGGCCAGAGTTTGAGGCAATGACGCTTTCCCGCTCCCCCCCAAGGGGCGACGATGTTAAGATGAGCCGTTTTTTCAATCCCCGAGGATGAACATGGCCAGTAAAAAAATCGACCGACTGAGTTTTGATGCCACTCTGGAAGAGCTGGAAACCATAGTTCATCAACTCGAGCAAGGTGCCCTCCCCCTCGAGGAGGCGCTCAAGCAGTTCGAACAGGGTATCCATCTGGTGCGGGCCGGCCAGCAGAAGCTGGAGCAGGCCGAGCAGAAGATCCAGATCCTGTTGACCCAGGCCGATGGCGACGAGCAGGCCGTTCCCTTCCAACCCGAGCAAGGAGCCTGACCCGTGTCGCTGGATAGCTTCTCACGCCTGTATCGCCAGCGTATCGATGATCGGCTGTCACAACAGCTCGATGCCCTCCCCCCCATGGCGCCCCGGCTGCGCGAGGCCATGAAGTATGGTCTGCTATTGGGAGGCAAACGAGTACGTCCTTTCCTGGTCTATGCCGTCGGCGAAATGCTGGGAGTCGAGACGGATCGACTCGATGGCCCGGCCGCCGCCGTGGAGTGCATCCACGCCTACTCCCTGCTCCATGACGACCTGCCCGCCATGGATGACGACGATCTGCGTCGTGGCCAGCCGACGGTGCACAAGGCGTTTGACGAGGGCACCGCCATCCTGGCCGGTGACGCCCTGCAGACCCTGGCATTCAGCATACTGGCGGATCATCCCATGCCCGATACCTTGATGGCCAACCGGGTGCGCATGCTGAGCACCCTGGCCCGCGCCTCGGGTTACCTCGGCATGTGCGGCGGTCAGGCGTTGGATCTGCAGGCCGAGGGCCGCCAGATCACCCTGGCGGAACTCGAACAGGTTCATCGCCACAAGACGGGGGCCCTCATCGAGTGCGCCGTCACCCTGGGCGCCCTGTGCAAGGCCGACATGGATGAGCAGACCCTGGGGGCGCTGCAAGCCTATGCGGCCGCCATCGGGCTCGCCTTCCAGGTGCAGGACGACATCCTCGACATCACGGGGGATACCGCCACCCTCGGCAAGCCGCAGGGGTCGGATCTGGCGCAGGAGAAGAGCACCTACCCGGCCCTGCTCGGCCTGGAGCAGGCCCGTGAGCTGGCTCGCGAACTGCATGGCAAAGCCTTAACAGCCCTGCGCCCTTTGCCCTACAATACCGATATTCTGGAAGCGTTTGCCGATTACATCATCGAGCGAACCCACTGAACGCTGGATAACAGTAACAATATGAGCGTTGATATAAGCAAGTTCCCCAACCTGGCCCTCGCTGACACCCCGGTTGAGTTGAGATCCCTGCCCAAGGAGAGACTGCCCGTCCTGTGCAACGAGCTACGTGAGTACTTGCTGCGCTCGGTGAGCCGCTCCAGCGGCCATCTCGCCTCCGGCCTTGGCACCGTCGAACTGACGGTCGCCCTGCACTACGTCTACAACACCCCGTTCGATCGGTTGGTGTGGGACGTGGGCCACCAGGCCTATCCCCACAAGATCCTGACCGGACGGCGGGAGCGGATGCAGAGCATTCGCCAGAAGGATGGCCTGCACCCCTTCCCGTGGCGTGGCGAGAGCGAGTATGACGTGCTCTCGGTCGGCCACTCCAGCACTTCCATAGGTGCCGCCCTTGGCATGGCGGTGGCCGCCGAGCGCGAAGGGCTGGGGCGCAAGGTGGTGGCCGTCATCGGCGATGGCGCCATCACCGCCGGCATGGCGTTCGAGGCCCTCAATCACGCAGGGGATGTCCACAAGGACATGCTGGTGGTGCTCAATGACAACGAGATGTCCATCTCCGAAAACGTCGGTGCCCTCAACAACCACCTGGCCCGCCTGATGTCCGGCAAGCTCTACACCACCATCCGCGAAGGCGGCAAGAAGGTGCTGGCGGGGCTGCCACCGGTCAAGGAGCTGGCCAAGCGGGCCGAGGAGCACCTCAAGGGCATGGTGGTGCCTGGCACCCTGTTCGAGGAGTTTGGCTTCAACTACATCGGCCCCATCGACGGCCACGACATCGAGGCCCTGGTCGAGACACTGCGCAACATGCGCAACCTCAAGGGGCCCCAGCTGCTGCACGTCAAGACCAAGAAGGGCAAGGGCTACGAGCCCGCCGAGAAGGATCCCATCGGTTACCATGGCGTGCCCAAGTTCAATCCGGACGACTGCGCCCTGCCCAAGAGCGCCGGCGGCAAGCCCACCTTCTCCGCCATCTTCGGCCAGTGGCTGTGCGACATGGCGGCCAGGGACGAGAAGCTGGTCGGCATCACCCCCGCCATGCGCGAAGGCTCTGGCCTGGTCAAGTTCAGCCAGCAGTATCCGGATCGCTACTTCGACGTGGCCATCGCCGAGCAGCACGCGGTCACCTTCGCCGCCGGGCTCGCCATCTCGGGCCAAAAGCCCGTGGTCGCCATCTATTCGAGCTTCCTGCAACGGGCCTATGACCAGCTGATCCACGACGTGGCGCTGCAGGAGCTGCCGGTGCTGTTCGCCATCGACCGGGCCGGTCTGGTGGGGGCCGACGGCCCGACCCATCAGGGGGCGTTCGACATCAGCTTCCTGCGCACCGTGCCCAACATGGTGGTGATGACCCCATCCGACGAGAACGAGTGCCGCCAGATGCTCTACACCGGCTATCTGTGCGATCGGCCCGCGGCGGTGCGCTACCCGCGCGGCAGCGGTGCCGGCATCGAGGCGCAAGCACAGATGCAGGCGCTGGCCCTCGGCAAGGGGCGCATTGTGCGTGAGAGAGAGGGACGCGGGGGCAAGGCCACCGCCATCCTGGCGTTCGGCACCCTGCTCCATCAAGCCAAGGCCGCCGCCGAGGCGCTGGACGCCACCCTGGTGGACATGCGCTTCGTCAAACCCATGGACGAGGCGCTGGTGCTCACACTGGCCGCCAGCCACGATCAGTTTGTCACCCTCGAGGACAACGCCATCATGGGCGGGGCCGGCTCCGCGGTGAACGAGCTGCTGATGCGCGCCAGGCAGTGCAAGCCGGTACTCAATCTCGGCCTGCCGGATCGCTTCATCGAACAGGGCACCCAGGAAGAGATCTATGCCCTGCTGGGTCTGGACAGTGCCGGCATCCTGGCCAGCATCGAGGCCTGGCAGCAGGCCTGACCGATAACCGCGAGCAATGAAGAAGGGCGCCTGATGGCGCCCTTCTTGTATTTGCACTGCTGACTCGAGTCAACCTTTGTAGATTTTTGGGTTGAACACATCCCGCAACCAGTCACCCAGGAGGTTGATGACCAGCACCAGCACCACCAGGCAGATGCCCGGGAAGGCGGTGATCCACCAGGAGCCGGAGAAGATGTAGTTGAAGCCCACGCTGATCAGCGACCCCAGGGACGGCTGATCCACCGGCATCCCCAGCCCGAGGAAGGAGAGTGCCGCCTCGCTCATGATGGCGTTCGCCACCTGGACGGTGGAGATGACCAGGATGGGCGACAGGCAGTTGGGCAGTATGTGGCGGAACATGATGCGCGGGGCACGGAATCCCATCACCTGGGCCGCCTCCACATACTCCTTCTTCTTCTCCGCCAGCACGGAGGCGCGCACCGTCCGGGCATATTGCGGCCACTCGGCGATGCCGATGATCACCACCAGCATGACGATGGCGAACTGCGAATAGAGCTCGGAGCCAAAGCTCGCCTGGAAGATGGCGGAGATGATGATGGCCACCATCATGGTGGAGAACGACAGCTGCACGTCGGCAAAGCGCATCAGCAGGCTGTCGATGCGGCCACCGTAATAACCGGCGATGAGGCCGATCACGATGCCGAGCACCAGCTGCAGGCCGACGGCGAACAGACCTATGGTGAGCGAGATGCGGGCGCCATAGAGGATGGTGCTCCAGATGTCGCGGCCCTGGTTGTCGGTGCCGAGCCAGAAGCGCGCCTCGCCGCCATCGAGCCAGGAGGGCGGCAGCTCCGCATCCATCAGATCGAAACTGGTCTGGTCATAGACGTTGTGGGGCGCAATCCAGGGGGCCAGCAGGGCCGCCAGCACGAATGCCACGAAGATGGCGAAGCTGAACATGGCTACCTTGTCCCGCAGGAAGTAGTAGACGATGTCAGAGTTCTTGAAGCGAGTCCAACGGCTTGGGCTCGCAGTTACAGCGTTACTCATGCGATTACCCCTTCGTAGCCAGGCAGATAGCCGGGTTGATGACAAAACCCGCGTGGTTGCGCCATGTCAAACGGCGGCTCACAGTTACAGCGTTAGTCATCTGTTACCCCTTGGCAGTCAGGTTGACGGTCGGGTTGATGAACCCGTAGAGCAGGTCGACCAGGGTATTGGTCACCACGAAGATAAGGCCGACGAAGATGACGTAGGCGGTGATCAGCGGGGTATCGACCCTGTGGATGGCTTCCAGGAACAGGAACCCCGTCCCCGGCCACTGGAACACGCTCTCGGTCAATATGGTGTAGGCCACCATGGTACCGATCTGCACGCCACCGACGGTGATGACCGGCAGCATGGTGTTCTTGAGGGCGTGCTGGTAGTAGACCTTGTTGTTGTCCAGCCCCTTGGCACGGGCAAACTTCACGTACTCGGAGGAGAGCTGCTCCAGCATCTCGGAGCGCACCAGCCGGATAAACAGCGGCAACATGATGGAGGAGAGGGAGACCGCGGGCAGGATCAGGTGCAAGATGCCGTCCCAGGTAAAGAAGCCCGACTCCCAGCCCAGCAGGTTGTAGGTCTCGCCCCGGCCATAGGCCGGCAGCCAACCCAGCTGGATGGAGAAGAGATACATCAGCATGATGGCGGTCAGGAACACGGGGATCGAGATGCCTATGCTGCTCACGGCCATGATGATCTTGGTCAGTATGCTGCGCGGGCGAATGGCGGAATAAACCCCGAGCGGAATGGAGACCAGGACGATAATGAGGGCGGCGCCAAACACCAGTTCCAGTGTGGCGACGAGCTTGTCGAGAATGACCTCGAGGGCCGGGCGCTTGAAGAAGTAGGATGTCCCCAGATCTCCTTGCACCGCATTTTTCAGGAAGCGACTGTACTTCACCAGGAAGGGATCGTTGAGCCCCATCTTGTCGCGCAGCTCCTGACGCTGAGCCTCGGAGACGGATTGTCCCACCAACTCGCGCAGGGGATCCCCCAGGTTGTCCTGGATGGAGAAGGCGACCAGGCTGATGACGAACATCACTATCACGGCCTGATAGAACCGTTTCAGCAGGAATGTAAACATGCTTGTCCTTGACTCTGGCCGATGTCTTGGCATCGGCTTCTGTTAATGGCGGGGGCACCGTCACGATGCCCCCGCCCGTCCTTCTTGCGGGGTAATTACTTGCCTACCACCAGGTCGCCAAAGTACGGGAAGTTCATCACGTTGACGATGGGCTTGATGTCGGCGTTTTTCTTGGCGCCGTAGGCCAGGTTTTCCCAGTGCAACGGCACATAGGCGGCGTCGTCGATCAGCATGGCTTCGACTTTCTGCAGCATGGCGCTACGCTTGGCCGGATCGGTTTCCGCGTTCGCTTCCATCACCAGCTTGTCCGCCTCGGCGTTGGCATAGCCGGCACAGTTGTACTGGCCCATGCCGGTCTCGGCGCTCTTGGTGAAGGTCAGGAACTCGAAGAAGTTCGCGGTATCTTCGGTGTCGGAGTGCCAGCCGATCAGCTGCATGTCTGCGGCGCACTTGTCAAACTCCGGCCAGTACTGGGCCACCGGCATGGTCTTCAGATCCACCTTGATGTTGATCTTGGAGAGCATGGCGGAGACGGCCTGAGCAATCTTGACGTCGTTGACATAACGGGCGGCCGGGGAGATGAAGCTCATCTTGAAGCCTTGCTCGTAACCCGCTTCCTTCATCAGGGCCTTGGCCTTGGTCAGATCATACTGGGGCACCAGGGCCTCGTTGTGGCCGGCATAGCCTTTCGGGCTCAACTGGCCGGCCGGAGTACCGAAGCCCTTGTTGATCTTGTCGACGATGCCCACCTGATTGATGGCATAGTTGATCGCCTGACGCACGCGCTTGTCTTTCAGGGCCGGGTTGGTGCTCTGGTTCAGCTCGATGATGATGGCGCGGGTACCGGACAGGGTCACCAGCTGGGTGTCCTTGCCTTTCTGGACCCGCTCCAGATCGTTGGGGGCGACCGGGTAGATCACGTCCACGTCTCCACCCAGCAGGGCGGCAACACGGGTCGCGTCTTCCTTGATGGGCACCAGGGTCAGGTTGTCGACGTTGCCCTTGGAGGACTTGTCCCAGTAGTTGGCGTTGCGGGTGTACTCCAGCTTGACGCCCTGCTCGCGGAACTTGACGCTGAACGGGCCGGTGCCTGAGACGTTGGTGGAGGCGAAGGAGTCGCCGTTCTTGACGATCTCACCCTTGTCCTTGCCCGCCTCTGTCTTGCCGGTATAGAACTTGGAGTCCATCGGGAAGATGTAGGTCACGGTCTGCAGCACCAGGGGATAGGGCTTCTCGGTGATGAGATCCACGGTGAAATCATCCACCTTCTTGACGTCGGCAATGGGGTCGAAGATGGCCTTGAAGTCGACGGAGTCTTTCAGACGCTTGACGGTCCACACCACGTCATCGGCGGTGAAGTCGTTGCCTGAGTGGAACTTGACGCCCTTGCGCAGGTGGAAACGCACCGTCTTGTCGTCGATGCGTTCGAATTTTTCGGCCAGACGGGGCTCGAACTGCAGATCCTGCGTCCAGCGCATCAGGGGGTCAAATACCAGGTGAGACATCTCCAGGGTCTGACCGGAGAGCTGCTCCTGGGGATCCAGCGAAGTGGGATCAGAGGCGACGGCGACCTTGATGTCGGCGGCAGAGACATTGAAGGCCAAACCGGCCGCAAACAACGCCATTGCAATCTTGGATAATCCTTTCTTCATGTCTTTCTCCATGCTGTTAGCTTTTTATTGACACTTTTTTTCTAACAAAAACCGGCAGGCCGGCACTTTCCTAGCTTGCGATTTCCAGTCCCTCACGGGACATTCCCTTGAACTCCGGCATGAGGGAGATCAGCTTGCGGCTGTACTCATGCTCGGCATTGGTAAAGAGTTTCTCCGTCTCCGCCACTTCCACCAGATGACCGTGCTTCATCACGCCGATGCGATCGCACATCTGGCGGATCACCGGCAGATCGTGGCTGATGAACAGCATGGTGAGGCCGAGCTCTTTCTGCAAATCCTTGAGCAGATTGAGGATCTGGGCCTGCACCGACACATCCAGCGCCGAGGTGGGCTCGTCGCAGATGAGAAAGCGCGGCCGGGTCGCCAGAGCGCGGGCGATGGAGATGCGCTGGCGCTGACCACCGGAGAACTCGTGTGGATACTTGACCCCGGCGCCGCGGCCCAGGCCGACGTGATCCAGCAGATCGCTGACGATGCCATCGATCTGGTTCTCCTCGGCCAATCGGTGGAAGCGGATCGGCTCGGCGATGATGTCACGCACCTTCATGCGCGGATTCATTGACGAATAGGGGTTCTGGAACACCATCTGCATCTGGCGACGCAGGGGGCGACGCTCGCTCTCGCGCTTGATGGCGGTGAGATCGATCCCCTCGAAGCAGATCTTGCCGCTGTCGGGCGGATAGAGGCCTGTGATGGCGCGGGCGATGGTGGACTTGCCTGAGCCCGACTCCCCCACCAGTCCGAAGGTCTCCCCCTCGAAGATCTCGAAGCTGATGTCGTTGCAGGCGCGCACGTATTCACGGCGGCTCGGGAAGAAGGAGTCCTTGGTGACGAACTTGAGATCCACCTTCTCCACCCGCAGCAGGGCCCCTTCATAGGCCCGTTCGTCCTGACTCTGGCCGAGCCAGTGGGTCTTGAGATCGATGCTGGTATCCGGCGCGCCGGCATCCTCGATATAGGAGACCAGGGGGAAACGCACCAGCTTCACATCCGAACGGGGCACCGCCGAGATGAGGCTGCGGGTATAGGGGTGATTGGGGCGGCCCAGCACCTGCTCTGTGGTGCCGAACTCCACCAGATCGCCGCGATACATGACCGCCACCTTGTCGGTGACGTTGGAGACCACCCCCATGTCGTGGGTCACCAGCATGCAGCCCACGTCCCGCTCCTTGCACAGGGTGCGGATGAGCTGGAGGATCTGATCCTGGATGGAGACATCCAGCGCCGTGGTGGGCTCATCGGCGATGATGAGTTCGGGGTCGCACGAGAGCGCGATGGCGATGACCACCCGCTGGCGCATGCCGCCGGAGAACTGGTGCGGATACTGCTTGATGCGCAGCTCCGGGCTCGGGATCCCCACCGCCTTCATCAGCTCGAGGGCCTTGGCGACCGCCTGGCTGCGAGTGAGCTCGGTGTTGGCGAGGATGGTCTCGACCAGCTGATGCTCCACGGTGAACAGCGGGTTCAGGGAGGTCATGGGATCCTGGAAGATGAAACCGATGCGAGAGCCGCGAATGGCCCGCATCTCATCCTGGCTCTTGCCGGAGATGAGTTCACCATTGAGATAGATGTCCCCCCGGGCGATATGACCCGGCGGACTCAGCAAATCGATGACGGCATTGCCGATGGTGGATTTGCCGGCGCCGGACTCACCGACGACACCGACGACCTCACCCTTCTCGATGGAGAAAGAGAGATCCTTGACCGCGGCCAGCACCCCGTAGCGGGAGGGGTACTCGATCCGCAAGTTTTTGACTTCTAGCAAGGACATGTTTACCTCTGCGGGGGACATCCGTCCCAAACAATTCTTCCGTAAATCAGCCGCAGATGCCGGTTTGTGCCTGGGACAATAGATGCTCATTCACAAGGCAGGGAAACCAGCGATCCGGGCGGGTTTTTTGCATTTTTTTGGAATAACCCGCCAGTAACTTAGACGCTTTGACCGAAAGAGTAAATGATCTGGATATACAATTTCGCAATACTTTGCGGTGTGCCATGGGGGTCAGGCAGTCATAAAGCGTGATTTATCGCCTAATAAATAGCTGATTAAACTATTTTTGCATTAATAAACAAAGTTAACATCATACATATAGTTAACATTTGGCGAATATGACTGCGACGGCAAAGACCGGGAGCGTCGAATGAGTAGTGAATATTTATGTGAAAGGGTTTTCTGGCGGCAGCATCTGCCAATGAATGGAAATCAGGCAGTCATAAATAAAGGGCGCCCCTTGGGCGCCCTTCTGCCAGCCCGGCTCAGGCGAGCCAATGGGCCAGCAATTGCATACAAAACAGGGCAAAGAATCCGGCAATCACATCATCGAGCATGATGCCCAGGCCGCCATGGATGCGACGATCGAACCAGCTGATGGGCCAGGGCTTGAGCACGTCGAACAGCCGAAACAGCAGGAAGCCCGCCAGCAGCCACTCCCAGCCCGCCGGCGCCGCTATCATGGTGATGCCAAACCCTATCACCTCGTCCCAGACGATGGCGCCGTGATCCGGCATGCCGATGGCGTCGGTGGCGCTCTGGCAGATGCGAATGCCCGCCACGAAGCCCAGCGCCAGCAGGGCGATGAACCAGGGGGTCGGCAGGCCACTCGCCAGCAGATAGAGCGGGATGGCGACCAGGGTGCCCATGGTGCCAGGGGCCTTGGGAGAGAGGCCGGCGCCAAAGCCCACTGCCAGCAGGTGGAGGGGATTTTTCAGGTTCAGGCGTTTGAGCTCGGGCTTGATCATGCGAAGTGGTCCCAACCTTTCAGGGAGAGCGCCACCGGCTGCTCCGCCCGAATGTAATCGATGCCGGGTTCCCCCGCCAGGATGCGGCCGATCCGGCTGAACTTGACCCCGCTGTGGGCCAGGGCGGTATCCAGGGCCCCGCGATGATCTTCCGGCACTGTGAAGCAGAGCTCGTAGTCATCGCCACCGGCCAGGGCCAGTTGCCAGGCATCCTCCGGGAAGACGGCATCCTGCATCACGGGGGAGAGCGGCAGCAGGTCGAGATCGATCTGGGCCCGCACGCCGGATGCTTTCAGGATGTGGCCGAGATCGGATGCCAGGCCGTCGGAGAGATCCAGGGCGCTGCTGGCCAGCCCGCGCAGGGCCTGACCAGCCAGGATGCGGGGGTGGGGATGCTCGAGGCGCGGCAGCACGGCAGCCAGCTGGTTCTCGTTGAGGTTGCGCTTGCCCAGCAGATGGGAGAGCGCCAGGGCGGCATCCCCCAGGGTGCCGGTGACATAGATGCCGTCCCCGACCCTGGCGCCGCTGCGCAGCAGGGCGCGGCCGGCAGGCACGGATCCCTTCACCGAGACGGTGATGGAGAGCGGCCCCCGGGTCATGTCCCCCCCCACCAGGGCCACGTTGTAGTATTCGGCAAGCTCGAGGAAGCCCTCGGCAAAACCGGCCACCCAGGGCTCGTTGATGGCGGGCAGGGTCAGCGCCAGGGAGACCCAGCGCGGCTCGGCTCCCATGGCGGCGAGATCGGACAGATTGACCGCCAGCGCCTTGTAGCCGAGATCCACCGGATCCATGTCGGGCAGAAAGTGGACGCCGCTCACTAGCGTATCCGTGCTCACCGCCAGCTGGCTGTCGGCTGGCAGGGTCAGCAGGGCGCAGTCGTCTCCCGGGCCCAATACCACGTCCTTGCGGGCGTGGGGCACCTTGAAGTACTTCTCTATCAGTTCAAATTCACCCATACAGTAAAAAGCCAGCGGTTAGGCTGGCTCCTCTCTTAATGCTGTGGCACAGGGATTAACGCTTGTTCAGCGTCTTGATGACCTTGTCCAGCACACCGTTGACAAACTTGTGGCTGTCATCGGCGGCAAACGCCTTGGCCAGCTCGATCGCTTCGTTGATCACCACGCGGGGCGGCACATCGTCACGACGGGTCAGCTCATAGGTCGCCAGGCGCAGGATCGCCTTGTCCACCATGTCCACTTCATCGAGCGGACGGGAGAGGAAAGGCGAGTACGCCTTGTCCAGCTCGTTGCAATGCAGGGCAACCCCGAACAGCAGATCGCGGAAATAGTTCAGATCCACCCCTTTGGTGTCCTGATCTATCTTGAACTGCTCTTCGATGTCCCCCACGTTGGCCTGGGTCATCTGCCACTGGTAGATGGCCTGGGTGGCGCAATGGCGGGCCTTACGGCGCTCAGACGGTTTCAATCTACTTCTCCTCGTTACACGTCCAGTTGTTTCAGGACGTTGATCATTTCGAGCGCACTCAGTGCAGCCTCTGCACCCTTGTTACCCGCCTTGGTACCGGCGCGCTCGATGGCTTGTTCTATGTTCTCTGTGGTCAGCACGCCGAAGGCGACGGGAATCTCATGCTCCATCATCACCTGGGCCAGGCCCTTGCCATTCTCGCTGGCCACCAGTTCGAAGTGGTAGGTGCCACCGCGAATGACGGTGCCGAGGGCGACGATGGCGTCATACTTGCCACTCTTGGCCAGCTTCTTGGCCGCCAGAGGGATTTCGACGGCACCCGGCACACGCACCAGGGTGAGGTTGCTGTCTTGCACCTGACCCTGACGCTTGAGTACGTCAACGGCGCCCTCGATCAGGCTCTCGTTGATGAAGCTGTTGAAACGGGCAACGACAATTGCAACGCGCGCCTCTGGGGCGGCGATATTCCCTTCGATAACCTTCATTGGCAATCCTGTAGCTATGCAGTCAAATATGGCCGGGGTCAAAAGTGCGCACAGTCTAGCACAACAGACCCACGACAAAAACCATGGCCGCAACGGGCGGCCATGACCGCGATGTCATTGGGGCGATCGGTTTACTCGCCGACGTATTCAACGACTTCAAGACCGAAACCGCCGAGGGCGTGGTACTTCTTGGGGGAGCTCAGCAGGCGCATCTTGCCCACCCCCAGGGTCTTGAGGATCTGGGAGCCGACGCCGACCCGGCGCGAGGTGCCCTGCCACTTGGCCCCTTCCGGCGCCAACCCCTTGTCGGCGGCCTCGAACCCCTTCACCCTGGCCAGCAGCTCGGCGCCCTGGGCCTCGGCCCCCAGGATCACCAGCACACCGCCCTCTTCGGCGATGCGGGCCATGGATTTGGGCAAGGGCCAGCTGCGAGCGGCGTGGCGGTCGGTGAGCAGCAGATCGCTCAGCACATCGTGCAGATGGACCCGCACCAGGGTCGGCTGGTCGGCTTTCACCTCGCCTTTCTTGAGCGCGAAGTGCACCTGGTTGTCGATGGTGTCGCGGAAGGTGATGAGATCGAACTCGCCAAACTCGGTGGGCAGCTTGCACTCGGCCACCTTCTCCACCGTGGTCTCGTGCTGGTTGCGGTATTCGATAAGATCCGCGATGGTGCCAAGCTTGATGCCGTGCTGTTCGGCGAAGACCTCCAGGTCGGGACGGCGCGCCATGGTGCCATCCTCGTTGAGGATCTCGACGATGACGGAGGCCGCCTCGTAACCGGCCAGACGCGCCAGATCGCAGCCCGCTTCGGTGTGCCCGGCGCGGGTCAGCACGCCGCCATCCTGCGCCATCAGCGGGAAGATGTGGCCGGGCTGCACCAGATCGGCGGCCTTGGCGTCGGGGGCCACCGCGGCTTGCACCGTCACGGCGCGATCGGCGGCGGAGATACCTGTGGTCACCCCCTCGGCCGCTTCTATGGTCACGGTGAAGGCGGTGGAGAACTGGGCGTTGTTGCGGTCAACCATGAGGGGCAGCGCCAGCTGCTTGCAGCGATCCCGGGTCAGGGTCAGGCAGATGAGGCCACGGCCGTAGCGGGCCATGAAGTTGATATCCTCGGGCCGCACACAGGAGGCCGCCATGATGAGGTCCCCTTCGTTCTCCCTGTCTTCGTCATCCATCAGGATCACCATCTTGCCCGCCTTGATGTCGGCGATGATTTCCTGGGTTGTGCTAAGCGCCATGGGCTACTCCGTCAAAGGTGATAAATGCGTAAAGGCTAGATGGGGGCGCGCGGCCCCGTTTCAATCAGACTGGGCTCACAAAAAGCCCGATTGGGCCAACTTCTCTAGGGTCAGGGTGCTGCTCGGCGCCTGGGCCCCTGCCCCGCCTTGCAGCAGCCGCTCCAGATAACGGGCTACCTGATCCACCTCCAGATTGACCCTGTGACCCGGTTTCCAGCGTGCGATCGTGGTTTCCTCTGCGGTATGGGGCACTATGGTGAGCAAGAACGCATCCCCCTTGACGGCGTTCACGGTCAGGCTGATGCCATCCACCGCGATCGAGCCCTTCTCGGCGATGTAGCGGGAAAGCGACCCTGGCGCCTTGATCCAGTACTCGATGGCGCGGCCACAGCTCTGTCTGCTCATCACCTGACCCATGCCATCCACGTGGCCTGAGACCAGATGGCCGCCGAGGCGTGAACTCGGGGTCAGCGCCTTCTCAAGATTCACCCTGTCCCCGACCTTGGCCTGGGCAAAGCCAGTGCGAGAGAGGGTCTCGAGCGACACATCGGCGCTGTAGCGTTTGTCCCCCAGGGCGACGACGGTGAGACAGACGCCATTGGTGGCGATGGAATCCCCCAGCTTGACGTCACTGAAGTCGAGGCCGGGGGCCTCCACGGTCAGCACCACATCCTCCCCCTGACGCCGCAGCTCGGTCAGGGTGCCCATGGCTTCGATAATTCCGGTAAACATGGTCTTGCCTCTCCTCGGGCTCAGGCTAACCTGGCCGTGATCCTGATATCCTGACCCACCAGGCGTACATCCTTGAGGGTCAGCCTGGGCGCCTGGAACAGTCGATCCAGACCCGGCAACTGGAACATGCCCCTGCCCCCATCCCCCAGCAACTTGGGTGCCTGATAGAGCACCAGCTCGTCCACCAGCCCCTTCTCCAGCAGGGCGCCACACAGGCGCGGCCCCGCCTCCACCAGCACAGAGTTGATCCCCTGTTTGGCCAGCAGCATGAAGAGGCTGACCAGGTCGACCCGCTCCTCCAGCCTGGGCAGCACCATCTGCTGCACCGACTCGGGCCACTCGCCGTCGCTCTGCAGCCTCGCCAGCAGCACGGGGCCCGGGCTGGCGAACAGCGGCAGATCCGGGGTGAGGCGATTTTGCGAGTCGATCACCACCCGCAGCGGCTGGCGCAGGTTCTCCCTGGGATAGGCGGCCTTGACCGAAGGGGGCAACTCGTCCCAACGCACATTGAGGGATGCCCCATCGGCCAGCACAGTCTCGGCGCTGGAGAGCACGGCGTCATGGCGGGCTCGCAGCCGCTGCACGTCACGGCGCGCCTCGGGAGAGGTGATCCACTGGCTCTCGCCGCTCGCCATGGCGGTGCGACCGTCCAGGCTGGCCCCCAGCTTGACCGTCACCTGCGGGAAGCCGGTGCGCATCCGTTTGAAGAAGCCGGGATTGAGGGCCTCGGCCTCGGCGCTGAGCAGGCCGAAGTCGGTCTTGATGCCCGCCTCGGAGAGCATGCGCAACCCGCGCCCGCCCACCTGGGGATTGGGGTCGACCATGGCGGCCACCACCCGGGCCACGCCAGCCTCAATCAAGGCCTCGGCGCAGGGCGGGGTGCGGCCATGGTGAGAGCAGGGCTCCAGGGTCACATAGGCGGTGGCGCCCCGGGCGGCCTCACCGGCACCATGGAGGGCATAGACCTCGGCATGGGGCTGTCCGGCACGCTGGTGCCAGCCTTCGCCGACGACAACGCCATCCTTGACCAGCACGCAACCGACGCAGGGATTGGGGGCCGTGGTATAGCGACCGCGGCGGGCCAGTTCGAGGGCCCGGCTCATCCATTGGTAATCGTCTTGACTAAACATCTGGGCTCCCGTTCAACGCGAGAAAATGGGGTCTATGAAGCAACCGGCAAACGGGTTTACTTCTCAAGCTTGGCGATCTCTTCGCCCCTATCTGCCATCTGCCATAAAGAGAGCGAATATCCTCGATGCTGCGATAGACGGAGGCGAAGCGGATATATCCCCTTGCCCACCCGATACCATCATTTCTCCAATTTGGCGATCTCTTCGCCCCTATCTGCCATCTGCCATAAAGAGGGCGAATATCCTCGACGCTGCGGTAGACGGAGGCGAAGCGGATATCCTCTTGCCCACCCGCTACCATCATTTCTCCAATTTGGCGATCTCTTCGCCGAATTCGCGAATATCCTCGAAGCTGCGATAGACGGAGGCGAAGCGGATATAGGCCACCTTGTCCAGGCCCTTGAGCTCGTCCATCACCAGGTTGCCCACCAGCTTGGAGGGCACCTCCCGCTCGCCGGTGGCGCGCAGGCGGGACTTGATGTGGTTCACCCCCTTCTCGATCGCCTCCATGCTCACCGGACGCTTCTCCAGCGCCCGCAATATGCCGCCCCGCAGCTTCTCTTCGTTGAAGGGCTCACGAGAGCCATTGGACTTGATGACCCTTGGCATCACCAGCTCGGCCATCTCGAAGGTGGTAAAACGCTCGTGGCAGAGCAGGCACTCGCGACGGCGGCGCACCTGATGGCCCTCCGCCACCAGACGGGAATCGATCACCTTGGTATCCACGGCACTACAGAAAGGGCAATGCATCACACCTCCGGCGCAAAGGATTCAAACATCCTGCCCTGGGGTCAGGAATGGGGTGGGTCAGTGTAACACGGCCCCCGGAAACCGGTAAAAGCCCAGAAAAAACAATGCCGCCCCTAGGGGCGGCATTTGGCACTTGTTTCCCGCAAGGGGAGAGCAATCAGGCGTAAACCGGCAGACGACGGCAGACGGCCAGCACTTTCTCGCGCACGGTCGCCAGCACGGCTTCGTTGTCGTGGTTGTCCAGCACGTCGCAGATCCAGTGGGTCAGCTCGATGGACTCGGCTTCCTTGAAACCGCGGCGGGTGATGGCCGGGGTACCGATCCGCACGCCGGAGGTGACGAACGGGGAGCGCGGGTCGTTCGGTACCGCGTTCTTGTTGACCGTGATGTTGGCCTTGCCGAGGGCAGCATCGGCTTCTTTACCGGTCAGCTCGCGGCCGATCAGGTCAACCAGCATCAGATGGTTGTCGGTGCCGCCGGAGACGATCTTGTAGCCACGCTCGATGAAGGTGGCCGCCATGGCCTTGGCATTCTTGACGACCTGGGCCTGATAGGTCTTGAACTCGGGCTCCAGGGCCTCCTTGAAGGCCACAGCCTTGCCGGCGATGACGTGCATCAGCGGGCCGCCCTGGCCACCCGGGAAGACGGCGGAGTTGAGCTTCTTGTACAGCTCTTCGTCGTCTGCGGCGGAGAGGATCAGACCACCACGGGGACCGGCCAGGGTCTTGTGGGTGGTGGAGGTGACCACGTGGGCGTGGGGCACCGGGTTGGGGTAGACGCCCGCGGCAATCAGACCGGCCACGTGGGCCATGTCGACGAACAGCCAGGCACCGATCTTGTCGGCGATCTCGCGCATCTTGGCCCAGTCAACGATGCCCGAGTAGGCGGAGAAGCCACCGATCATCATCTTCGGCTTGTGCTCCAGGGCCAGACGCTCCATCTCGACGTAGTCGATCTTGCCGGACTCATCGATGCCGTAGGGGATGATGTTGTACAGTTTGCCGGAGAAGTTGACCGGGGCACCGTGGGTCAGGTGACCACCGTGGGCCAGGTTCATGCCCAGCACGGTATCGCCCGGCTGCAGCAGGGCCATGTAGACGGCGCTGTTGGCCTGGGAGCCGGAGTGCGGCTGCACGTTGGCGTAGGTGGCGCCGAACAGCTCCTTGGCGCGCTCGATGGCCAGGGTCTCGACCACGTCGACGTACTCGCAACCACCGTAGTAACGCTTGGCCGGGTAGCCTTCGGCGTACTTGTTGGTCAGCTGGGAGCCCTGGGCTTCCATGACGCGGGGGCTGGTGTAGTTCTCAGACGCGATCAGCTCGATGTGCTCTTCCTGACGACGGGTTTCGTCTGTGATGGCCTGCCACAGCTGGGGATCATAGCCTGCGATGGTCATGTCACGTTTCAACATCCGTTTATCTCCTGAAAATCGTTTGCGCATGGGCGATATGGGGCCCGCGCATTGTAACCGCAGCGGCATCAAAGGGACAGTCCGACCACCCAAAAAAATGTTGAATATATGTAATAAAACCAGAAATTTCCGCCCTGTTCCCCGAATGGAGGCGGGCAGACCCGCCATTGAACCACAGGGTCCGTCATGGGGTTGCTGCTCTCCCCCCATCTGGCGCGACCCGCACCGGGGCACCGTCGGCTCCCACCATGGCGCAATGGTGACGCGATAAAGCCTCAACCCCAGCGCCAAGCTGAACGGGGGCTGTACCAGGGCTCGATTGTCACCTTATCTCCCCCGAAACTGGATCCCTGTCATGGTTCCCCGAACGGGGGCTCCTTATGATGATCGGAAGCACCACGTGACCGGATAACAGAGGACGCACCGCCAGGAGACAGCCGATGACCAGCCTCATACTCAAGCCCGCCTGCATCGATCCCTATCCCGAATTCACCCTGGCCTGCCACCGCGATGCCTGGCGTATCGACCACGGCAGCGACGCAGGCTTTGACGAGCAACAGGCCATGGCCTGGATAGACACCCTGGCCCTGCAACAGCCCCAGGGCCTGTTGCACCTCTGGCATCATCAGTGCCCCATCGGGCAGCTGGAGCTGGATCCCGCCATGATCCATCGGGATGGCAGCCAGGGGGGCTACATCTATCTGCTCTATCTGGTGCCCGAGTGGCGAGGCCGCGGCCTGGGGCGCTGGCTGCTGGAACAGGCTCTGCAACGGATCCGCGCCGCCGGCAGTACCTCGGCGGCCATGCGCTACCTGCCGCGCAACCGGGGCGCCGAGCGCTTCTGCCTGCGCCAGGGCTGGCGCAAGGAGGGGCCCGTGGATGAACGGGGGCAGTTGCTGGTCAAGCCCCTCACCCCCCTGCCTTCTCTTCACTCGCACACTTAGGCAAAGGAGGTATCCCATGAACCATCTGTTGCTGTTGATCCTGCTGGGCTTTGCCCTGTTCTACTGGGTCTACTTCTGTAGCGGGCGCAAGGGCCGCCGCCCGGTGGACTGGCAATCCCTGCCCACCCGGGAGCAATATCTGGCCCGACATCCCGCATCCAGGGGCGAGCATGGGATCGCCTGTCACCACTGCGGCCACCAGCAACTGCAGGCGCAGGGGGTGATCCACCTGACCGACTTTCGCCATCAGTATGTCTGCCCTCGCTGCCGTAGGGTGCTGTTCAGAACCCAATAGGCGCCCGACTCACTCATGATGCTCGTCAGCAAGCCCCTGCAGAAGGGGAGAAGGCTGCGGCATGCAGCCGCCAGCGGCACGGGCGCTACCCTCACGAGTGGCCCCCATGGTTTCCTTTATTGCCAAAGTCGTTAGAATCGGGGGCCAACACGGCTCCCGACTGTCATCAACGGAGGAAAAATGCAGGAATTTCTGGCCACAAGCGAACGCAGGGCCGAACTCTACTGGTGGTTCGCCACCCTGTTTGCCGCCGAACTGTCTGATGAACAGATCGCCGAATACGACAGCTATGACGTGCGCAGCTTCCTGAAGAGTCTCTCTACCCTGGACCCCATGCGCGACGCCGTGGCCGAACTCAATGACGCCATCGCCCGTCTGCTGGTACGCCCCGATCGCCAGCTGGCACTGGCGGCCGATTTCGCCGGCCTCTTCCTTTGTGACCCCAAGCAGGGGGTGCCGCCTTACGAATCCCTCTATCGCGGTGAAGGGGGCCTGCTGATGCAAGCGCCCATGACGCAGATGCAGGCGCGCCTCACCCGCCTTGGCATCAGCGTCAGCGACAAGTACCAGGAGCCGGAGGATCACCTGGCCATCGAGCTGGATCTGATGGGTAACCTCATCATTCGCGCCGCCGAGGCGCGCACTGCCGATGAGCGCGCCCGCTGGCTTGCCGAACAGGATGGGTTGCTGCACGAGCAGCTGCTCGGCTGGTTCAGCCGCTTCGAACAAGCCTGCCGCGCCAAGGACAGCTTCGGCTTCTATGGCGCCTGCGCCCGCCTGCTCGGGGTCTTCCTGCTGATGGATGCCAACTACCTGAACCTGGTTCAGGCAGACCAGCCGGCCCCCTGAGCCATGTTGCTGCGCCCTTGCTGCTCACCAGCGGCGTCCTGACCCCATGAAGACGGCCCTGTTGCTCATCGCCTGCTGGCTGCTGGCCCTGATCCCGAGCGAGCAGGGCCTGACCCCCCTTGTCACGCTGTTGTTTGACAGCAACCGCGAACTCTATGGCAATGCCCAGCTCACCGGCTTTGGCGGTGTGCTGCTGACCCTCTATCTCGCCAATCTGGGGGTGGAGGTGGTGCTCAGGCGCCGCTTCCAGCTCGCCGGCATGCTGACCCTGCTGGTCGCCTGGGTCGCCTTCATCCACTGCGATGGGGGGGAGCCGAACTGGTGGCTGTTGTGGGCGCTGGCGCTGCCCTTTCATCTGCTCTCTCTGCTGGTGCTGGTGCGCGGCATCCAGGCCTTCGGCCGCCAGAAGGGCTAGCTAGCCAGTCGCCCAGGGGCATTGCGCCCCCACACCTCCTCTATTTGTGTCTTACCCAACTTGAGTCTCACCTTGCGGGCAAGGTGGGTAGACCACGCTTCCTCTTGCGCTGCCTGCCGGCCGCACACCAGCCCCTTTCGCCTCAGACGCCGACCCTGGCGACGGGAAATGAGGGCTGGCGCACGGCTATCCAAAAGTCTAATTGCCCTCCCCCGGCAAAGGTATAAGTTGTTATGTAATTATTAAAAGGATGTATTCAAAGGAGTGAAAGATGAGCGAGCACAAGGTCTACCCGGTCAAGGCCCACATCAGCCAGGGAGCCCTGCTGGATCAGGCGGGCTATGAGGCCATGTACCAGGCCTCGGTGCAGGATCCGGACGCCTTCTGGGCGGAGCAAGGCAAGATTGTCGACTGGATGACCCCCTACACCAAGGTCAAGAACAGCTCCTATGACCCCGGCCATGTCTCCATCAAGTGGTTCGAGGATGGCCAGCTCAACGTCTCGGCCAACTGCCTCGATCGCCATCTGGCCCAGCGTGGCGACAAGGTCGCCATCATCTGGGAAGGGGACAACCCGGCCGAGGATCGCACCCTCACCTATCGCGAGCTGCACGGCGAGGTGTGCAAGTTTGCCAACGTGCTCAAGGCGCAAGGGGTCAAACGCGGCGACGTGGTCTGCCTCTACATGCCCATGGTGCCCGAAGCCGCCATCGCCATGCTGGCCTGTACCCGCATCGGCGCCGTGCACAGCATCGTCTTCGGCGGCTTCTCGCCGGAAGCCCTGGCCGGACGCATCATAGACTCGGGCTCCTCCATCGTCATCACCGCCGACGAGGGGCTGCGTGGCGGCCGTGCCGTCCCCCTCAAGAAGAACGTGGACGAAGCACTCACCAACCCGGAGACCCGCATCGAGAAGGTGATCGTGCTCAAACGCACCGGCGGCGACGTCGCCTGGCACGGCGCACGGGACATCTGGTGGCATGACGCCATGGCGGCGGTGAGCGCCGACTGCGCCCCGGAAGCGATGAACGCCGAGGATCCCCTGTTCATCCTCTACACCTCTGGCTCTACCGGCAAGCCTAAAGGCGTGCTGCACACCACGGGGGGCTACCTGGTCTATGCCGCCCTCACCTTCAAATACGTGTTCGACTACCACGAGGAGGACATCTACTGGTGTACCGCCGACGTGGGCTGGGTCACCGGCCACTCCTACCTGGTCTATGGGCCGCTCGCCAACGGCGCCACCACCATCATGTTCGAAGGGGTGCCCAACTACCCCGCCAGCAACCGCATGAGCCAGGTGGTGGACAAGCACAAGGTCAGCATCCTCTATACCGCGCCGACCGCCATCCGCGCCCTGATGGCCAAGGGCAAGGAGGCCATCGAGGGTACCTCCCGCTCCAGCCTGCGCATCATGGGCTCGGTGGGGGAACCCATCAACCCGGAAGCCTGGGAGTGGTACTACCGCACCATAGGGGACGAACGTTGCCCCATCGTCGACACCTGGTGGCAAACCGAGACCGGCGGCATCCTCATCAGCCCCCTGCCCGGCGTCACCGCCCTCAAACCCGGCTCCGCCACCCGTCCCTTCTTCGGGGTGCAACCGGCCCTGGTGGACAACCTGGGCGAGCCGCTCGAGGGCGCCACCGAGGGCAACCTGGTGATCACCGACTCCTGGCCCGGCCAGATGCGCACCGTGTTTGGCGACCACGAGCGCTTCGAGCAGACCTACTTCTCCACCTTCCCCGGTCGCTACTTCACCGGCGACGGTGCCCGTCGCGACGAGGATGGCTACTACTGGATCACCGGTCGGGTCGATGATGTACTCAACGTCTCCGGCCACCGCATGGGAACGGCCGAGATAGAATCGGCCCTGGTGGCCCATCCCAAGATCGCCGAGGCGGCCGTGGTGGGGGTGCCCCACGAGATCAAGGGCCAGGGCATCTATGCCTATGTGACCCTGATCGCCGGGGAAGAGCCGAGCCGCGAACTGCACAAGGAGGTGAAGGAGTGGGTGCGCAAGGAGATCGGCGCCATCGCCACCCCGGACGTGATCCACTGGGCGGAGGGGCTGCCCAAGACCCGTTCCGGCAAGATCATGCGCCGGATCCTGCGCAAGATCGCCACCGGTGAGACCGACAGCCTGGGGGATATCTCCACCCTGGCGGATCCGGGCGTGGTGGACAAGCTTATCCGCGAGAAGTCGGAAGCGGCCTGAGTCTCCTTCCCGCTAATCACAAAGCCGGCCCAGCGCCGGCTTTGTCGTCTCTGCTATTGTGTTGTCTGACAGCAAATGAATTTGAACAATAAACGGACAGATGTAGAGATTAGACCAGTAAAATGCTGCTAATTTTCACGAAATCAATATAATTGCGAAATCTGTGTGCCAGTGCACACCGAATTGCGCAAAAAATGGCTAGATTTCTGGTCATCCGCAAGATAGCCGAACGTTATCGGCATTATCATCGAGGATGTACTCATTATGTCGCAACATCACCGCATTCTCCTGCTCAACGGGCCGAACCTGAACCTGCTGGGCAAACGGGAACCGGGCATCTACGGCAGCCAGACGCTCGATGAGATCGTCGCCAGCTTGCAGCAGCAAGCCGGCGAACTCGGTGTCACACTGGAGCACCTGCAATCCAACGCCGAACACCTGCTGCTGGAGCGCATCCATCAGGCCATGGGCCGGGTGGACTTTATCATCATCAATCCTGCCGCCTTCACTCACACCAGTGTCGCGCTGCGAGATGCCCTGCTGGGGGTGGCCATCCCCTTCATCGAGGTGCACCTCTCCAACGTCCATGCCAGAGAACCCTTCCGTCATCACTCCTATCTGTCCGATGTCGCGAAAGGAGTGATCTGCGGGCTCGGGCCGGATGGTTATACCTTTGCTTTAACCGCGGCTGTGCGTCACTTGGCACGGCTTGATAATCACTGATCAGACAAAGAAGAAAGAGAATGCTAATGGATATCCGCAAAATCAAAAAGCTGATTGAACTGGTTGAAGAGTCCGGCATCGCCGAGCTGGAAATCTCCGAAGGGGAAGAGTCTGTTCGCATCAGCCGTAACTTCTCCGGCCAGGTTAGCGTCGCACCTCAGATGATGATGCAGCCGGCCCAGGTGCAACAAGCCGCCGCCCCGGTCGCTGCCGCTCAGGCCGCCGCCCCGGCCGCCGAGGCCGCCCCGAGTGGCCATCTGATGCGCTCCCCCATGGTGGGTTCTTTCTACCGCGCCTCCAGCCCGGACGCCAAGCCGTTCGCGGAAGTGGGTCAGCAGGTCAATGTCGGCGACACCCTGTGCATCGTCGAAGCCATGAAGATGATGAACCAGATCGAATCTGACAAGGCTGGCGTGATCAAGGCCATCCTGGTCGAGAATGGCCAGGCCGTCGAGTTCGACGAGCCGCTGTTCATCATCGAATAAGGGGATATTCACCCATGTTGGACAAAGTAGTCATCGCCAACCGCGGTGAAATAGCCCTGCGGATCCTGCGCGCCTGCAAAGAGCTCGGGATCAAGACAGTGGCCGTTCACTCCACCGCCGACCGGGAGCTCAAACATGTGCTGCTGGCCGACGAATCCATCTGCATCGGCAAGCCCGCCAGTGGCGAGTCCTACCTCAATGTGCCGGCCATCATCGCCGCCGCCGAGGTGACCGGTGCCGTCGCCATCCACCCGGGTTACGGCTTCCTCTCCGAGAACGCCGATTTTGCCGAAGTGGTCGAGCAGTCCGGCTTCATCTTCATCGGCCCCCGCGCCGAGACCATTCGCCTCATGGGTGACAAGGTCTCCGCCATCGAGGCGATGAAGAAGGCGGGCGTGCCCTGCGTACCCGGCTCCGACGGCCCGGTGGACAACGATGCCAAGCGCAACGCCACCATCGCCAAGCGGATCGGTTATCCGGTGATCATCAAGGCCGCCGGTGGCGGTGGTGGTCGTGGCATGCGCGTGGTGCGCAACGAGGCCGAGCTGGCCGCCGCCATCGCCCTGACCAAATCCGAAGCGGGCCAGTTCTTCAAGAACGACATGGTCTACATGGAGAAGTACCTGGAGAACCCGCGCCATATCGAGATCCAGGTGCTGGCTGACGGCCAGGGCACCGCCCTCTACCTGGGTGAGCGGGACTGCTCCATGCAGCGCCGCCACCAGAAGGTGGTGGAAGAGGCGCCGGCGCCTGGCATCACCGAAGAGATGCGCAAGTTCATCGGCGAGCGCTGCGTGCGCGCCTGTCTCGAAATCGGCTACCGGGGTGCGGGCACCTTCGAGTTCCTGTACGAGAACGGCGAGTTCTACTTCATCGAGATGAACACCCGGATCCAGGTCGAGCATCCGGTCACCGAGATGGTCACCGGGGTGGATCTCATCAAGGAGCAGCTGCGCATCGCCGCCGGCCAGCCCCTGTCCATCACCCAGCAGGATATCCGCATCCGTGGCCATGCCATCGAGTGCCGGATCAACGCCGAAGATCCGTCCACCTTCATGCCCTCGCCGGGCCTGATCCAGCGCTTCCACGCGCCGGGTGGCATGGGCGTACGCTGGGACTCCCACATCTATGCCGGTTACAAGGTGCCGCCCTACTACGATTCGATGATCGGCAAGCTGATCTGCTACGGTGAGAACCGCGACATCGCCATCGCCCGCATGCGTCACTCCCTGGACGAGCTGGTGGTGGAAGGGATCAAGACCAACGTGGCCTTGCAAAAAGAGATCATGAAGGACGAGAACTTCCAGCACGGTGGCACCAACATCCACTATCTGCACAAGAAGCTGGGTCTGTAACAGGTTTCGGGCCCGGTGACTTGACACTGTGACTGCACGAGCAGCCACCACCTGCACAAGAAGCCGGGTCTGTAATGGCTTAAGACCCGACCAATTGAGCACTGTGGCAGCACGAGCAGCCACTAGCGGCACAAGAAGCCGGGTCTGCAAGGGATCCTCTTCGACATAACGCATCCGCGCCATCAGGGGCGGCAGCGTAAAAAGGGCCATGGCGACATGGCCCTTTTTTGTTATCCTTGCGCCCTTCCGATAGCTGGAGGCCGCCATCTTGTCTCGTTTTTCCCTCGCCCGCCGGGAAGCCGCGCTCTGTCTGCTGCTCACCCTGCTCTATTTTCTCGCCTGGTATGGCTGCGCCTATTTCATTCCCGAGCCCCTGCGGCTCTGGGGCATTCCCCTCTGGTTTCTGCTCAGCTGCATGCTGATGCCGCTGCTGTTCATGGGATTGTGCGCCTTCATGGTCGGCAAGCTGTTTGTCGAGATCCCGCTCGACCCCGAGTTGTCCAGCCAGCAGGAGTCTCCCCATGAACCTTGAGTTGCTGCTGCCCCTGCTCATCTATCTGCTGCTGGTGCTCGGCATCGGCTATTGGGCCAGCCGACGGCGCCGGGGGGGGGACTTCATGCAGGAGTACTTCATCGGCAACCGCAGCATGGGGGGCCTGGTGCTCGCCATGACCCTGGTGGCCACTTACACCTCGGCCTCGTCCTTCATCGGCGGGCCGGGGGCGGCCTACAAGATTGGCCTGGGCTGGGTCTTGCTGGCGATGATCCAGCTGCCCACCGTCTGGCTCACCCTGGGGGTGCTTGGCAAGAAGTTCGCCATCATAGCGCGCCGGGTCAATGCGGTGACCATCAACGACATGCTGTGGGCCCGCTACCAAAGCAAGTGGGTGGTGGTGCTGGGCTCGGTGACCATCATCCTCGCCTTCATCGCCACCATGGTGGTGCAGTTCATCGGCGGTGCCCGCCTGCTGGAGACCGCCACCGGCCTCAGCTACCAGCAGGGGCTCTTGCTGTTTGCCAGTTGCGTGCTGCTCTACACCATCATCGGCGGTTTTCGTGCCGTGGTGATGACCGACGCCCTGCAGGGCATCATCATGCTGATAGGCACAGGTGCCCTGCTGGCCGGGGTCTTGATCGCCGGGGATGGCCTGCCCAACCTCATCCACCGGCTCGAGCTGATCGATCCCAAACTGGTGAGCCCGCAGGGGGCCGGTGACATGCTGACCCAGCCCTTCATGCTGAGCTTCTGGATCCTGGTCTGTGTCGGTGTGGTGGGGCTGCCCCACTCGGCCCTGCGCTGCTTCGGCTACCGAGACAGCAAGGCGCTCCATCGCGGCATCCTGATCGGCACCATCGTCAGCGCCCTGCTCATGTTCGGCATGCATCTGGCGGGCGCCCTGGGCCGCGCCCTGCTGCCCGCCATGGACAGCCCGGACAAGATCATGCCGGCCCTGATGATGGAGGTGCTGCCCCCCTGGCTGGCGGGGATCTTCCTGGCGGCCCCCATGGCGGCCATCATGTCCACCATCGACTCCCAGCTGATCCAGGCCTCGGCCACCCTGGTCAAGGATCTCTGGCTCAATTACCTGAGCCCGAAACAGAGCCCGCAGAGGCTGGAGGTGCGTATCCCGCGCCTGTCGCTGGTCACTACCCTGATCCTGGGCGCCCTGGTGCTGATGGCGGCGCTGCAACCGCCCGAGATGATCATCTGGCTCAACCTGCTCGCCTTCGGCGGCCTGCAGGCCGTCTTCCTCTGGCCCCTGGTGCTCGGTCTCTATTGGCCCCGCGCCAACGGCCAGGGCGCCCTGGCCAGCATGGTGGCCGGTCTGCTCTGCTACGGGGCCTTGAGCCAGTGGGGCATCAAGCTGGTGGGGCTGCACGCCATCGTCCCCAGCCTGGGGCTGGGGCTGCTCGCCTTCGTGCTGATCAGCCTGATGACGCCGCCACCTGGCAAGGCGGTACGCCAACTTTTTGATCGAGATTAACTTCTCGGCGATTAACTGCCGCCGAACTATCCCTTGAGAGAATGACGAGGTAAAGTGTGCGCCATGTCACATTTTCATCATTTTCTATGACGGCTGAGTCCCGTCGACAGCGGCTGATCCAGGCCATGCAGCGGTTGGGCTATGCCCTGCTGCTGCCCGTCTCCATCCTGCCCCTGGCCGCCCTGCTCCACCGGCTCGGCGAGCCTGATGCCCTGGATCTGCCGGTGCTGATGCTGAGCGGTCAGGCCATCTTCGGCCAGATGCCCCTCATCTACGCGGCGGCCATCGCCTTTGGCATTGGTCACTCGGAGCGGGGCAGTCTCGCCTTGTCGGGAGCGGTGAATTTCCTGCTGCTGAGCTCGGCACTCTCGGCGCTGGCCCCCGGCCTGCACGCCGACCTCGTCTGCGGCATGCTGGCGGGCATCACCACGGCCCTGATCGCCCCCTGGTCCCCTTCCATGCCTAAAGCGGTGCGGCTCTCCCTGCCCGGTCCCTGGCAGGGGCCCCTGCTCTCGGCACTCGTCTGCCTGCTGCTCGCCGTGCCCCTGTCGTGGATCTGGCCCTCACTGGTGGAGGGCATCAGCCTGATCACCACGGATCTGGCGACCCCGTTTGGCGCCTTCTGTTATGGGGTGATCCACCGTCTGTTGCTGCCGTTCGGGCTGCACCAACTGCTCGGCAACCTGATGACCCTGGGGGAGAGCAACCAGCTGGCGATGGCCACGGCACAGCCGCTGCATCAGGGCTATGGGGCCGGTCTCTACCCCATCGTCATGTTCGGTCTGCCCGGCGCCTGCTTCGCCATCTGGCTGCACCGCCACCGGCTGCGCCAGGTGCCCCACGGCGCCCTGTTGCTGAGCCTGGCCCTCACCTCGTCCTGTATCGGCATCACCGAACCCATCGAGTTTCTGTTCGCCTTCACCGCCCCCTGGCTGTTTCTGGCCCACGCCTTGCTCACCGGCCTGTCGTTCGCCATCTGCAGCGCCCTCGACATCGAGATCGGCGGCTACTTCTCCGCCGGCCTGCTGGACTTGAGCCTGAGTTATGAGAGTGGTCAGCACTCCTTCTGGGTCATCCCTCTGGGGATCATGTTCTTCGTCGGCTACGCCCTGCTGTTCTACCAATTGCTGGGGCGGGCCCCCCTCAGCCTCGCCGACCAGCAACAGACCCGCCAGGAGATGGCCAACATACCCCCGGCCGATCCCCAGATGCTGGCCATCCAGTACCTCAAGCTGCTGGGGGGCATGGATAACCTGCAAGCCATCAGCGTCTGCCTGACCCGCCTCAGCGTACGGGTGCGTGAGATGGCTCTGGTCGACACCTCCCAATTGCTCAACCTCGGTTGTCTCTCCTGGATTGAGCTCAACGAGCATCAACTGGTGCTGGTGCTGGGCCCCAATGCCGGCCTCATCGAGGGACAGATCCGCATGCTGGCCGAACGCCAGGCCGTGCCCCTCGGCCTCAAGCCCAATCATGAATCGAAGGATCAGGCCGCCTGGTGATCCCTGCTGGTCCCGGTACTGATCAGGCCCGCCCCTTGCTCTGACTCAAACGACCGCCGTTTGGCGACCTGGGCCAGTGTCAACGACTGCCGACTCAGGCTGGCGCCATCCATGGCAGGCAGACGGGCGATCGATTCGATCCGTCTCGCCAGCCAACCCTAAATAGGTAGAAAACGCACCATGATGGGGTGGTCTCACCAGAGACAAGCACCAAAAGCGCACACCGGGCCGCGCCCCCCAGCGGCGGCGGCAAGCCTGGCGAGTGCCTGGAGGTCATGACCGACTAGAAAACAGACAACATACTGTTTCTCATCCAAAAAAAGGGGCCATCCCGACCGGGATGACCCTAAATACCTGAACGTTGGGGGTAACAATCACACACACATCCTTTGCAGGACAGAAGGGTTATTGCAGCTCCCATGCCAACTTAATGAAATGACCCGTTCAGGCTCATTTTTTTCGCGCAAGCGGCGGCCAACCTCTTCCCCCGGCACCCTATCACCATAAAAAAACGCCACCCGAGGGTGGCGTAAAAGATGACGGAACTTTCCTAGAGCAAAGCAGTAATAGTGAATACATTAACCGTGCCAACCTTGTTAATGATCCCATTTTTGATGTCTGCCATCCCTGCCAGATACCTAAGCTCGCCCAGGCCAGCGCTCCTCGCCTGCGGGCAAACCACGACAGCACAGGCCCGGGGTGATAGAATCCCGCGGTTTCACATTTATGAAGAGTCGACCCCATGCCCTGGATACAAATTCGAATCAACGCCACCGCCAAGACGGCGGACAAGGTGAGCAACATGCTGCTGGGGCGTGGTGCCCAGGCCGTGACCTTTATGGATGCCAAGGATGTGCCCGTCTATGAACCCATGCCCGGCGAGACCCCGCTCTGGGGCGAGACCGAGGTGATGGGGCTGTTCGACGCCGAAACCGATCCCGCCCCCACCATCGCCTTCTTCCAGCAGATCTTCGGGGAAGAGGTCGGCTACAAGGTCGAACAGCTGGAAGACAAGGACTGGGTGCGCGAGTGGATGGATCACTTCCACCCCATGCAGTTTGGCGAGCGGCTCTGGATCTGTCCGAGCTGGCGCGACGTCCCCAACCCCGATGCGGTCAACGTCATGCTGGATCCGGGTCTGGCCTTCGGCACCGGCACCCATCCCACCACGGCGCTCTGCCTGCAGTGGCTGGACGGGCTGGATCTGGCCGGCAAGACGGTGGTCGATTTTGGTTGTGGCTCCGGCATCCTCGGCATCGCCGCCCTGAAACTCGGCGCCGCCCGGGTCATCGGCATCGACATCGACCCCCAGGCCATCCAGGCCAGCCACGACAACGCCGAGCGTAACGGCGTCGCCGGCCAGATAGAGCTCTACCTGCCGGCGGATCAGCCGCAAGACGTCGAAGCGGACGTGGTGGTGGCCAACATACTGGCCGGCCCGCTGCGGGAACTCGCCCCGCTTATCGCCGGCCACGGCAAGCCAGGCAGCCTGATGGCGCTGTCCGGCGTGCTGGAGAGCCAGGCCCCGGAGCTGGAGACCATCTACGGCCAGTGGTTCGACATGGACCCGACCGCGGTGAAGGAGGAGTGGTGCCGCCTATCGGGCCGCAAGCACGGCTGATGGCAACCACCTCATACAACAAGGGCACCGAACGGTGCCCTTGTTGTTTCCGCTATCCTCTCGTGTCTCCCCTGCCCACTGCCCCACACACAGGCAACAGCCCGGACTTAGGCCGAACAATCTGGTGCTGCTGCACCACAACAACGCAGCGACCATATCTTGGTGTCAAACCATAAAACAGCTGTAACTATATGAATATAAATGACTATGTATTCATATAGCTGGATGGCATACCCCTTGCAATCTGCCTCTTCAGAGACTTTCACCATTGAATGTCATATTGGAGAAGCATATGCAGCAACAGGATTGTGCGAAACCGGAACTGAAACGAACCCTGGGGGCTTTTCACCTGTGGGGGATCGCCGTGGGACTGGTCATTTCGGGGGAATACTTTGGCTGGAGCTACGGCTGGGCACAGGCGGGTACCATGGGCTTTCTGGTCACCTCCCTGCTGGTAGCCGCCATGTACACCGCCTTTATCTTCAGTTTTACCGAGCTGACCACCTCAATTCCCCATGCGGGAGGCCCCTTTGCCTATGCCTACCGGGCCTTTGGTCCGGTCGGAGGATATATCGCAGGCTTTGCCACCCTGGTGGAATTTGTGTTCGCGCCGCCCGCCATCGCCATGGCGATCGGGGCCTACCTCAACGTCCAGTTTCCGGCCATCGACCCCAAGTGGGTGGCGGTGAGCGCCTATCTCATCTTCATGACCCTCAATCTGGTCGGCATCGGTATCGCCGCAACCTTCGAGTTGCTGGTCACCCTGCTCGCCATTTTCGAGCTGCTGGTCTTCATGGGAGTCGTGAGCCCGGGGTTCAGCGCCAGCAACTTCATGCTCAACGGCTGGGCAGGCCAGCAGGAGTTCAGCCTCGGCGCCCTCCCCGGTATCTTTGCCGCCATCCCGTTCGCCATCTGGTTCTTCCTCGCCATTGAGGGCGCCGCCATGGCGGCCGAAGAGGCCAAGGAGCCGAAGAAGACAATTCCGAAAGCCTTCATCGGTGGCATCCTGACCCTGGTCATGCTGGCCATGGGGGTCATGGTGTTCGCAGGCGGCGTCGGAGACTGGCGCCAGCTTGCCAACATCAATGATCCCCTGCCCCAGGCGATGAAGATGATAGTGGGCGAGAGCAGCGGCTGGCTGCACATGCTGGTCTGGCTGGGGCTGTTTGGCCTGATCGCCTCCTTCCACGGCATCATAATGGGCTACTCACGCCAGATCTTTGCCCTGGCCCGGGCCGGTTATCTGCCCGGTGCCCTGGCCTCGGTCAACCGCCGCTTCCAGACCCCCCACTGGGCCATTCTGGCCGGTGGCGTTGTGGGGATCCTGGCGATCTTCTCCGACTCGCTGATCGTCATAGGCGGACTCTCCCTCACCGCCAACATAGTCACAATGGCGGTGTTTGGCGCCATTGTGATGTACATCATCTCGATGGCGGCCCTGTTCAAGCTGCGCCGCAGCGAACCGGCACTGGAACGCCCATTCAGAGCCCCTCTCTATCCTTTTGCTCCGGCTCTCGCCCTGGGACTGGCAGTGCTCTGTCTGGTGGCCATGGTCTATTACAACGGCCTGCTGGCGCTGATCTTCGGCGCCCTTATGCTGGCGGGCTATGCCTACTTCCGTCTGACCCATGATGAAGGGATTGCCGCCCGTGACGGTGAGCTGGTCAAGGCAAGCTGAACCAGATCCTCTGTGCCCATCAGGAGCAAGGCCAGGCGCTGGCCTTGTCTCCCCACCCTGCATCGACGAGAGAGCCCCATGTATCGCACCCAACTGTCACACCACGGCTATCAGTTTCCCGACCTTCGCACCCTGATGGCCAAGGCCACCCCTGCCCGCTCCGGTGACTATCTGGCCGGCGTGGCCGCCCACAGCGCCGAGGAGCGCATGGCGGCCAGGATGGCGCTGGCTGACCTTCCGCTCAAGGCCTTCCTCAATGAGGCGCTGATCCCCTACGAGCAGGACGAGGTCACCCGCCTCATCATAGACAACCATGATTTCGCCGCCTTCGCCCCCATCAGCCACCTGACGGTAGGGGATTTTCGCAACTGGCTGCTGTCTGAGGCGGCCAACAGCCAGACCCTGGCACGCATAGCCCCCGGCATCACACCCGAGATGGCCGCCGCGGTCAGCAAGCTGATGCGCAATCAGGATCTGATCCTGGTTGCCAAGAAGTGCCGGGTCATCACTGCCTTTCGCAACACCATAGGGCTGCCCGGCCACCTCAGCGTACGGCTGCAACCCAACCATCCCACCGACGATCCTCAAGGGATAGCGGCAGCCATGCTGGACGGTCTGCTGTACGGCGCGGGGGATGCGGTGGTCGGCATCAATCCCGCCAGCGACAACTTGCCCGTCCTGGCCAGCCTGAACCAGATGCTCGACGAAGTGATCCAGCGTTTCGCCATTCCGACCCAATCCTGCATCCTGACCCATGTCACCAACACCTTGCAGCTCATAGAGCGCAATGTGCCGGTGGATTTGGTGTTCCAGTCCATCGCCGGTACAGAGGCTGCCAACCGAGGATTTGGTATCGATCTGGCCCTGTTGCAAGAGGCGTATGACGCCGCCCTCAGCCTGGGGCGCGGCACCCTTGGCAACAACGTCATGTATTTCGAGACGGGCCAGGGCAGCTGCCTCTCGGCCAATGCCCACCACGGACTGGATCAGCAGACCTGCGAGGCCAGAGCCTACGCGGTAGCTCGCCACTTCAAGCCGTTGCTGTGCAATACCGTGGTCGGTTTCATCGGGCCGGAGTACCTCTATGACGGCAAGCAGATCATCCGCGCCGGACTGGAAGATCACTTCTGCGGCAAGCTGCTCGGGGTGCCGCTCGGCTGTGACGTCTGCTACACCAACCACGCAGAAGCGGATCAGGACGACATGGACACCCTGCTCACCCTGCTGGGCAACGCTGGCCTCACCTTCCTCATCGGCGTGCCCGGGGCGGACGACATCATGCTCAACTACCAGAGCACCTCGTTTCATGACGCCCTCTATATTCGCGAGCTGCTCGGCCTCAAGCACTCACCGGAATTTGCAGACTGGCTGGTGCGGATGCAACTCACCAACCCTGGCGGCCAACTGCTCGATGCCAGCCTGCGCCATCCTCTGTTAACGGCTTTTGGCCAAAGCGGCAAGGTGGCCTGATGAGCAAGGATCCCCATGACATGAGTGACATAGTTCACCTCAATCCCTGGCTTGAACTCAAACGCTACACCTCGGCCCGCATCGCGCTGGGGCGCACCGGGGTCAGCCTGCCCACAGAGGCACTGCTGGCGTTTGGTCTGGCCCATGCACAGGCTAGAGATGCTGTGCACCAGCCCCTGGAAGTGGCCGCCCTGACCCAAGCGCTGCACGCCGCAGGACACAGAGTCCTGACGGTGCACAGCGCCGCCACCAGCCGGGAAGAGTATTTGCGTCGCCCGGATCTGGGCCGACGGCTGAACGATGCCAGCCGCCTCCTGCTGAGCCAGCGCCCACAAGCAGAGGCCGATCTCGCGCCCCTGGAGCATCAGGCCCGGCAGGCTGACGCCGATCTCGTCATCATGCTGGGTGATGGCCTCTCCTCCACCGCCCTGCATCAGAATGCCCTGCCCTTTATCGAGGCGCTGCAGCCCCATCTCAGGCGCCTTGGATTGAGCTGTGCCCCTCTGGTGATCGCCAGCCAGGCCAGGGTGGCACTGGGAGATGAGGTAGGGGAACTGCTAAGTGCCCGGGCCGTGCTGGTGATGATTGGCGAGCGCCCCGGCCTCTCCTCCCCCGACAGTCTGGGGCTCTACCTGACCTGGCACCCCAGAGTCGGGTGCATGGATTCACAGCGCAGCTGCATCTCCAACGTACGTCCCGCCGGGCTCGATTTCCCCCAGGCGGCTCACAAGCTGGCCTGGTTGCTGGAGCAGGCCTTCAACCGCCGCTTGACCGGGGTTGCCCTCAAGGATGAGAGCGGCGAGCTGGCCAGCCTGATCGAACACGACGCCCCGCTTCCCCCTTGCCGTCCAGCCTGACAACGGGGCGGCCAGCCCGGTCCGCCCCATCACCCATCCCAGACTGAACCACTTGAATCTGCAATGAAAACTGGGCATCGTCTCGCCACCCCCCGCCAAGCAGCCAAGGGGCGCGCCTCTACCCCTCAGGACAATTGCTTGATACACAAGAGGAACGGATGAAGATTGCCATTCTGGATGACTATCAGGATCAGGTTCGTCACCTGCCCTGCTTTGCCTTGCTGGCAGGGCACGATGTCAGGATCCTTAACCAGCGCGAGCCGGATGCTGCGCACCTTGCCGCCATGTTGGGGGGAGTAGAAGCACTGGTGCTGATCCGCGAGCGTACCCGTATCGACGAACAGCTGCTGATGCGGCTTCCCACCCTTAAACTGATCAGCCAGACCGGCAAAATCAGCCAGCATATCGATCCGGCACTGTGCCAGCGGTACGGAGTCGCAGTTGCCGAAGGGGTAGGCAGCCCCATTGCTCCCGCCGAACTCTGCTGGGCACTCATAATGGCCGCCTCCCGCCATATTCCGGCTTACACTCGCGCGTTGACCAAGGGCCAGTGGCAGCAATCTGGCACACTCGGCCTGGGACGCACCCTGTACGGTCTGACGCTCGGTATCTGGGGCTACGGCAAGATAGGTCAGCGCATCGCCCGTTACGGCAATGCATTCGGTATGTCTGTGCTGGTATGGGGTAGCGCATCGTCTCGTCAGCGGGCGACACAGGATGGATTCGATGCCGCCCCCAACAAGACAGCGTTTTTCCAACGTGCCGATGTCTTGTCCCTGCATCTGCGGCTCGACGAGCTCACTCGAGCCTGCGTCACCCGTGCCGACCTGGCTCGAATGAAGGCAGACTCTTTGCTGGTCAATACCAGCCGGGCCGAGCTCATTGAATCTGGTGCACTCCATGCGGTGCTCAGTGCGCATCCCACCCGGCGAGCGGCACTGGATGTGTTCGATAGCGAGCCCGCCAACCTGGATAACGAGCCTATCCTGGCGTTGCCCAACGTGCTGGCCACACCGCATCTGGGCTATGTGGAGCAAAACAGCTATGAGCTCTACTTTCGCAAGGCATTTGAAAATGTGCTGGCCTTTGCCGAGGGCAGGCCACAACACCTGGTGATGCCGGCGCTGGGTTGAGGTTCACTCTTATCCTGCCGACAACGCAGTAATATATGCGGTCTGCACTGGAGGTGTTGCGCTTGCGCGACAGCCAGCCGCCCAAATTGCCCCATGCCAATCGGAGAGCAGGAAGCCCCATGACCGACTATCAGAAGATGATCGCCAGCCAGCCCTACAACTGCATGGCGCCGGAGCTGGATGCCCTGCGCCGGGAGACGGCGCGCCGCTATCGCCGCTTCAATCGGGCGGAAGAGGAGGATGAACAGCTGGCGCTGTTGAGGGAGATCGTCGGCGAGCTGGCCGAGGGAGCCTTTATCTGCCCGCCGTTTTACTGCACCTATGGCCGCCATATCCACCTTGGCAAAGGCAGTTACATCAACATGGAGGCCACCCTGCTGGACAACGCCCCTATCCGCATCGGTGCCGGTGTCATGATGGGGCCGAACGTGCAGATCTATACCGCCGCCCACGCCCTGGACGCCGATGCGCGCCTGGCCGGGGTGGAGACGGCGCTGCCGGTGACGGTCGAGGACAGGGTCTGGATCGGCGGCGGCGCCATCCTGCTGCCCGGGGTCACCGTCGGGCGGGAGGCCATCGTCGGCGCAGGCGCCGTGGTGACCAGGGACGTCCCGGCCGGGGCCCGGGTGGTGGGCAACCCGGCCCGGATCCTGCCCGGGACATAACGCAGCACTGGTCCTCTCTTGCCGAGCCTGAGCGGCAGGCGGGTACAAAAAATGAAGCCCAAGGTCACGAAGACGTTGGGCTATATAAAAAGGTGCTACGGAATTGCGACTCTCATCGCAGAAAATCAGAAGGCGAACCTTCTGAACTGGCGCTGTGATAATAACGGTGCGCAAACGTTTTACATAGCGAAAAATACCGAGATTGCGAACTTCCTCTCACTATTTAAAAAAGAGTCTGCCGCCGGCAAAAACCGGGCCTTCCCCCTCTTTTCTTCCTTGCCCCACTCTGGGTATCATCCCTGGCTGCATAGAAAAAGCCCTGATAGATCAGGGCTTTTCAAACAAGTCTCATGGCCGTCAACGGCACTCTTCAGAAGCGGCGAACAAACGCCCCAAGGGGCAGCTCGCGCAGCTTGCGCGCCTCCAGCATGGGAGTGCCCAGGTAGAGGAAGCCCACCAGCTGATCCTCGGCGGCCAATCCCAGCCCCAGTCTGATATGCTCGTCGAAGATGAACCAGCCGGAGCGCCAGATGCCGTTGAAGCCCTGGGCCTGGGCCGCCATCTGCATCGCCATCAGGGCGCAGCCGGCGGAGAGCTCCTGCTCCAGTTTCGGCACCTTGGCATGGGCCTGATAGCGGCTCGCCACCGCCACCACCAGCGGCGCTCGCAGGGGCGCCTGCTCGCTCTTGGCGATGCTGTCGGCATCCTCTCCCCGCAGCCGGGCCGCCTCCCCGAGCAGGGCACCCAGGCGCTCGCGCCCCTCCCCCTCGAACAGGATGAACTGCCAGGGCGTCAGGGTGCCGTGGTCCGGTGCCCGCAGCCCCGCCTTGAGAATATTGTCGAGCGCCTCGCCGCCCGGAGCGGGCTCGGTCAGGCGAGCGCAGGAGTGGCGATTGAGCAGCAGAGTGAGGGCATCCATGGGCAATTCCTAGTCAGGGCAATGATGGCGCTACCTTAGCACAGCACCGGATGAAGAAAACCCCTGAGGCTCAGGGGTTTATCGCCATATAAAACAGATTGCAGGCCAGGGCGGAGCAACTAGATAACGGCGGCCAGCTCGGCGCCTTGCCGGATGGCGCGCTTGGCGTCCAGCTCGGCGGCCACGTCGGCCCCGCCTATGATGTGCACCGGCTTGCCCGCCGCCTGCAGGCCGGCCTGCAGCTCCCGCAGTGGCTCCTGCCCCGCGCAGATGATGACGTTATCCACCGGCAGGCACTGTTTGGCCTCGCCTATCTGGATGTGCAGGCCCTCGTCGTCGATGCCCAGGTACTGTACGGCCGAGAGCATCTTGACCTTGCGGTTCTTCAATACGGTGCGGTGGATCCAGCCTGTGGTCTTGCCCAGGCCATCGCCCACCTTGCTCTCCTTGCGCTGCAGCAGCCAGATCTGGCGCTCGGGGGCGTCTATCTCGGGGGCGATCAGGCCGCCGCGCTGTGCGAGCTGGCGATCTATGCCCCACTCCTTGAGCCAGTGATCGCGGTGATGTTCGGCATCCCTCTCCACCCGCTTCTCGACCAGGTATTCGGCCACGTCGAAACCGATGCCGCCTGCCCCTATCACCGCCACCTTCTGGCCCACCGGCTTGCCATCGCGCAATACATCGAGGTAATTCAATACCTTGGCATGCTCGATCCCCGGAATATTGGGGGTGCGCGGCCGTATGCCGGTGGCCAGGATCACCTCGTCAAAACCGCCGCCGAGCAGGCTCTCGGCGCTCTGGCGCTGGCCGAGATAGAGCTCGACGCCGCACTTCTCCAGCCGTTTGGCAAAATAACGCAGGGTCTCGTGAAACTCCTCCTTGCCCGGGATCTGCTTGGCGAAGTTGAACTGGCCGCCGATTATCGGAGCCTGATCGAACAGGCTCACCTGATGACCACGCTCAGCGGCGTAGCAGGCAAACGCCAGCCCGGCCGGCCCCGCCCCCACCACCGCCAGCCGCTTGGGCTGGGGCACCCGGCCAAAGGTCAGCTCGGTCTCGAAACAGGCCCTGGGGTTGACCAGGCAGGAGGCGCGCTTTTGCTTGAACACATGGTCGAGGCAGGCCTGGTTGCAGGCGATGCAGGTGTTGATCTCGTCCGCCCTGTCCTCGGCCGCCTTGATGACGAACTCGGGATCCGCCAGGAAGGGGCGCGCCATGGAGACCATGTCCGCCTCGCCCCCCGCCAGGATGCGCTCCGCCACCTCGGGGGTGTTGATGCGGTTGGTGGTGATAAGGGGCACGGTGAGGTGCTTTTTCAGCTCCGCCGTCACCCAGCTGAAGGCGCCGCGCGGCACGCTGGTGGCGATGGTGGGGATGCGCGCCTCGTGCCAGCCGATGCCGGTGTTGATCAGGGTCACCCCCGCCTGCTCCAGGGCCTTGCCAAGGGCAATCACCTCCGGCAGCGAGGAGCCCTGCTCCACCAGATCCAGCATGGAGAGGCGGAAGATGATGATGAAGTCGGGGCCGACCCGCTCGCGGATGGCGCGGACAATCTCCAGCGCAAAGCGCATCCGCTTTTCGCTGCTGCCGCCCCAGCCATCGCTGCGCTGGTTGGTGCGCTCGCAGATGAACTGGTTGATGAGATAACCTTCCGATCCCATCACCTCGACACCGTCATACCCCGCATTGCGGGCGAGCTGGGCCGTGCTGGCAAAGTCCCGTATGGTGCCGCGGATCTGGCGCTCGCTCATGGCTCTGGGCTTGAACGGGGAGATGGGGGCCTTGAGGGGGCTCGGCGCCAGGCTGAAGGGATGATAGGCGTAACGCCCGGCATGGAGGATCTGCAGCGCTATCTTGCCCCCCTCCCGGTGCACCGCCTCGGTCAGCTTGCGATGCTTGCTCACCTGCCAGGGGAAGCTGAGCTGGGAGCCGTGAGGCACCAAGCGTCCCCTCAGGTTGGGGGCGATGCCGCCGGTGACGATAAGCCCGACCCCACCACGCGCCCGCTCGGCGTAGAAGGCGGCCAGCTTGTCAAAGCCCCCCTTCTCCTCTTCGAGGCCGGTATGCATGGAGCCCATCAGCACGCGGTTCTTGAGCTGGGTAAAGCCGAGATCCAGGGGAGTCAGCAAGGTCGGATAGCGGCTCATGATGCACTCCTTTGCGAGGCCGGCACGCAGCAATCCAGACGCAGCAGCACCCGGATACACAACTGGGTAACGCCAAGGTCGAGGGGGGTCAGCAAGGTTGGATAGCGGCTCACGGGGCCTCCAGTTAATTTTTTGTTATCAAATTGAGGCTAGAGTAAAGAATCGAAAATGCTTTTTCAAACAAATGTTTGGACATTTTTTCGGCGAACAGCTGTAGCGCCAGCGCCCCCCACGATGGAACATGGCAATCGGCGGGGCAACTGGTTAATAATGGCTCCTCTAACCCATTGACAGGGCGATACCGCGACTATGTCTATTTTCAAAGGCCTGGGCTGGCTCTTTCGCAGCCTGTGGCGCCTGCTCAACTTCACCCGGCTGATGCTGGTCAATCTGCTGTTTCTTGCCGTCGTCCTGACTCTGGTGTTCGTGTTGGGGATGCAGCAAGAGGCGCCCCAGAGTCCGATTGAGGGGGCCCTGACCCTGGATCTCGACGGCACCCTGGTCGAGCAGCTCACCCAGGTGAGCCCGAGCGAGCAGCTGCTGCAACAGATGGGCAGCCGCGACGATCTGCCCCGGGAGCTGCTGCTGTCGGACTTGCTGTGGGCCATCCGCTCCGCCGGGGAGGATGACCGCATCCAGGCCCTGGTGCTTCAACCTCAGGGGCTGCAGGGCAATCTCTCCAAGTTGCAGGAGGTGGCCGATGCCATCGACGACTTCAAGGAGAGTGGCAAGCCGGTCATCGCCATGGCGGACTACTACACCCAGGGCCAGTATCTGCTGGCGGCCCACGCCGATCACGTGCTGCTCAACCAGAGCGGGGCCGTGTTGCTCGAGGGACTGGGGGTCTACCAGACCTACTTCAAGTCCGCGCTGGAGAAGCTCAACGTCACCCCCCATGTGTTCAAGGTCGGCACCTACAAGTCCTTCGTCGAACCCTACACCCGGGATGACATGTCTGCCGAGAGCCGGGAGGCGAACCAGCGCTGGCTGGATCAGCTGTGGCAGGCCTATGTCAGCGACGTGGCCAACCAGCGGGAGGTCGAACCCGACGCCATCTCCCCTAGCAAGGAGCAGTTCCTCGAGCGCTTGAGAAAGGCGCAAGGCAATGCAGCCAATTATGCCCTCGACAACGGCCTGGTCGACGAGCTCGCCACCCGGGAGGAGATGAACCAGGCGGTGATCAAGGAGGTCGGCGAGCGCGAGGATCACAGCTGGCGCGGAGTGGGACTCAAAGAGTATCTGGCCGCCATCCCGGATCAATATCCCCAGAGCGGCAAGGATGAGGTAGGCCTCATCAAGGCCAGTGGCGCCATCATGGATGGCATCCAGCCCGCCGGCACCATAGGGGGCGACAGCCTGGCCAGCCTGCTGGCCGATGCCCGCCTGGATGACCAGGTGAAAGCCGTGGTGCTGCGGGTCGACAGCCCGGGCGGCAGCGCCTTCGCCGCCGAACAGATCCGCGCCGAACTGCTGGCGCTCAAGCAGGCGGGCAAACCCGTGGTGGTCTCCATGGGCAGCTATGCCGCCTCAGGGGGCTACTGGATCGCCGCCGATGCGGACAAGATCTTCGCCTCCCCCACCACCCTCACCGGCTCCATCGGCGTATTCGGCCTGTTCGCCACCGTCGACCAGGCCCTTTCCCAGTTCGGCATCCACAGCGACGGGGTCGGCACCACCGACTTCGTCGGCCTGGGGGTGACCCGGGCCCTGCCGCCCCACGTGGGCGAAGCCATCCAGCTCAACGTCGAGAACACCTACCAGCGCTTCCTCGGCCTGGTCAGCAAGGGCCGCGGCCTGAGCATGGCGGAGGCGGAAAAAGCGGCACAAGGCCGGGTCTGGACCGGTCTGGATGCCAAGGCGCTGGGACTGGTGGACGAGTTTGGCAGTCAGGATGACGCCATCGCAGCGGCGGCCGAGCTGGCCAATCTGAAGGAGTGGCAAGTGACCCCCATCCTGCCCGAGGAGTCCGCCAAGGAGAGGTTCCTGCGCGAGCTGCTGGGCAGCAGCGCCCGGGCACTGGCTCCCGCCCTCAAGGGCACCATCCCGGCCCCTCTCGGCCAGAGCCTCGTCGCCCTCAACCAGGCCCTGGATCCCCTGATGCGTTTCAACGATCCCCAGGGCACCTATGCCTGGTGCCCGGTCTGCCGCTGAGCCCGGCGACTCACCATGACAAACCGCCCCTTTCTCGGGGCGGTTTTTTTTGCGTCCCAGGTCGTCACCCGGGGGTCAGAGGGGGCCCAGCAGCCCCTCCCTGTGCCAGCGGTGCAGCTGGGCCAACACCCGGGTCTCGCGATGGGTCCACTGGGGACAGCGACCACCGAGCAGCCATTGATTGTTGTGGAGCGCCTCCTCCATGGCGTGCCAGTCTGCGCTGAAGCCGAGCCGCTGCTCGTAGGCTTGCAACCTGGGCTGGCTGCGCCCCTCGGCCACCTGACACAGATAGTAAAGGGAGCGGATGCAGTAGGCGTCATAGTCGGGCTCCCGGGCGTTGCGGTACTCCCGGGTCTCGCCGAGCAGGGCCCCCTGAGTCAGCAACTCGGCGCCGCACTCTTCCCGCAGCTCCCGGGCCAGGGCCTCCCCATGGCTCTCGCCGGGCTCGACGCCGCCACCGGGGAACATGAAGTCTCCGTTGACGCGGGAGTGCACCAGCAGCAGCTCATCCCCCCGCAGCACCACGGCCCGCACGGTGACGCGTTCCAGCAGCCGATCCAGCCGGGGAAAGTCCCCGTGCATCAGGCGCAGGGAGAAGGGGGACAACCTCAACGTCTGCGGATCCTGGGTGCTCATGGACGGTAGGCCCCCGCCTTGATCTGCGCCACCAGCTCCTCGGCCCGGGCATCCAGGGTCGCCAGCTCCTCCTTGCTCAGGGTGTGGTAGAGGCCAAAGCGCTTGACCGAGAGATCGCTCCCCTCCTGGAAGGCGGTGCTGACCTTGCCCCACAGGTAGGCCTCCTGATACTGCTTCTGGCCCATGTGCAGGGTGCTCAGCGAGGTCAGCAGCCGCGTGTCCACCTCATCCCCCGCCCGGTAGAGGGAGAGGCCGTGCTCCATCACCTGGATGGCCCGCTCGGGGTCCGTCTTGGCATAGATGCCCCCCAGGGCGAGCTGCAAAGCGGGATCCTCCAAGGCCTGGGTTCCCGCCAGGGCCAGGAACTGCTGGCGCGCCTGCTCGTTGGTGTTGTTGGTCCAGTGCCAGATCAACAGGTAGGGATCCTGGGAGCCGCGGGTCTGCTCGTCGAGCCGCTCCAGCTCGGCGCCGGCGGCCAGCATCCCCTCGACCCGGCTGCTCTTGCGCTCCTTGGCGTACTTGTACTCTATGTGGGTCGAGCGTTCGATGCAGCGCAGGTAATCTTCCAGCTTGCTCATCAGCTCGTACTTGTGACGGTCGCTCCCCTCCTGCTTGAGGTAGAAGCGGGCCCGGATCACGTCGGTGCGCTCATAGCGGCACCAGCCATCGTCCACCAGATCCTGACAGAGCTCGGGGTGATTGGCACAGATGTTATGGAGACGGTCGTCGCCGCCGCAGGCAACGAGGCCGAGCCCCATGGCGAGGCCAACAACAGCCCGACGTAGTGGAAAATGGGTCATGGTTTACATCTGGTTGATAACATCGACAGCCTGCTCTCGCCACCCTTGGCTAGCAAACCACTCACATATCCATTACAATGCGCGCGCCAAAAGCTGGCCGCGATTGCAGAATAATATAACGAATTATACGCCCCTACAGTGATCTGCATTCGACGAATTTCTTTTTGCTTCAACAACGTGAAAAACACGGTTACGTGAAATAAAGGATCTGGTTAATGACCCACGAGCACTACTTGCAAGCGTGGCAGGAGAGCCAGGAGCTCGCCGAAGCCATGCAACCCTTGATCGGTCGCCTCTACCGCCAGCAAGGGATAGAGATCACCGTCTACGGACGCCCCCTGCAAAACGCCTCCACCATCGATATCCTCAAAGCCCACCGGGTGGTTCGCCGCCACGAAGGCCAGCCCCTCCCCATCCAGCACAGTTTCCCCCTGCTTCGCGCCCTGTGCGAACTGGCCCCCAGCGCCGCCGAGATCGATCTGGGCAAGCTGGCGGTCGGCTACTGGCGCGACCATGGTGACGAGGCGGGCATCACGGATTACCTCAAGGCCAAGCTGGCCCCGGCTCTGGGCCAGGGTGCCCTGCCGGCGCCGACCGACGTGGTGCTCTACGGCTTTGGCCGCATCGGCCGCCTGCTGGCCCGGTTGCTGATCGAGCGCACCGGCGCCGCCAACGCCCTGCGTCTGCGTGCCATCGTCGTGCGTGGCGGGCGCGAGGGAGATCTGGAGAAGCGGGCCAGCCTGCTGCGCCGTGACTCGGTGCACGGCCCCTTCAATGGCTCCATCGAGGTGGACAGTGATCGCAGCGCCATCATCGCCAACGGCACCTTCATCCAGGTGATCTACGCAAACAGCCCGGCCGACATCGACTACACCGCCTACGGCATCGACCATGCGCTGATCGTCGACAACACCGGGGTCTGGCGTGACGAGGCGGGTCTGTCCGAACACCTCAAGGCGCGCGGCGCCGCCAAGGTGCTGCTGACCGCCCCCGGCAAGGGGGAGATGAAGAACGTGGTGTTCGGGGTCAACCACGAGGTGATAGGCCCGGATGACAGGATAGTCTCGGCCGCCTCCTGCACCACCAACGCCATCACCCCGGTGCTCAAGGTGATGCAGGACAAGTACGGTATCGTCCACGGTCACGTGGAAACCGTCCACTCCTACACCAACGATCAGAACCTGATCGACAACTACCACAAGGGGGAGCGGCGCGGTCGCAGCGCAGCCCTCAACATGGTGATGACCAGCACAGGCGCCGCCAAGGCGGTGGCCAAGGCGCTGCCCGCGCTCAAGGGCAAGCTGACCGGCAATGCCATTCGGGTACCCACACCCAATGTGTCGCTGGCCATCATCAACCTGTCGCTGGAGCAGGCCACGGATCGAGAGAGCCTCAACGCCTATCTGCAGCAGGCTGCCCTGAGCTCCTCCCTGCACCGCCAGATCGACTTCAGCGCCAGCACCGAGCTGGTCTCCTCCGACATGGTGGGTTCCCGTTTTGCGGGTATAGTGGACTCCCAGGCCACCATCGCCGAGGACGATCACTGCGTACTCTATGTCTGGTATGACAACGAGTTTGGCTACAGCTGCCAGGTGGTGCGAGTGATGGAGAAGATGGCCGGCGTGGTCCGCCAGGATCTACCGGCATAGTCCGCCAGGATCTGCCCACCTGAGTCAGCCATTCATTATTTCGGGTTTGCGAGGAAAGAGAGCATGTCATTTCAACAGGTCATAGGGCAGATGCCCCAGGAAGTCTACGAGCGGCTCAAGACCGCGGTTGAACTGGGCAAATGGCCCGATGGCAAGCCCCTCACCGAGGAGCAGAAGGCCACCTCGCTCCAGGCGGTGATGGCCTGGCAGGCGATGCACCTGACCAACCCGGAACACATGAATATCGGGGCGGATGGCAAAATCGTGATGAAGAGCAAGAGCGAGCTCAAGCGTCAGTACCGTGACGAGGAAGAGATAGTCCGTATCGACCTCAGTCACTGAGGGCGAGCTCAAGCATCGAAGCAGCGCGACGAGGAAGAGATCATTCGCGTCGATCTCAGTCACTGAGGGCGAGCTCAAGCATCGAAGCATCGCGATGAGGAAGAGATAGTCCGCATCGATCTCGGTCACTGAGAGCGGGCTCAAGCATCGAAGCAGCGCGATGAGGAAGAGATAGTCCGTATCGATCTCAGTCACTGAGGGCGAGCTCAAGCATCGAAGCAGCGCGACGAGGAAGAGATAGTCCGTATCGATCTCAATCACTGAGGGCGAGCTCAAGCATCAAAGCAGCGCGATGAGGAAGAGATCATTCGCGTCGATCTCGGTCACTAAGCCTTGCCGCGAGCCCTGGTTCGCACGCCATAGCAAAGAAGGGAGCCATTATGGCTCCCTTCTTTTTTCCTGTCTCTGTGCAGGGTGAGGATATCCCCCTCATCCCCAGCCCTTCTCCCGCCAGGGGGAGAAGGGAGCTGGCCCGCAGTGGGCGGATAGCCAGTGAAGAACCTGCCGGCAATCGCCATGGCAAGCCTCGCTGCCAACAACCGCTCGTGCTATCCCCTCTCCCCCTGGGAGAGGGCGGCAATGCTCAGGGGGTCAGCTCACCACGCAGGGACTGCTGCATCAGCTCGCGGATACGCGGGGCCGACAGGTCCTGGCTCAGCAGGAAGTGCAGCTTGGTGAGCGCCGCCTCGGCGGTCATGTCAAAGCCCGAGATGACCCCGGCCCGGGAGAGGGCATTGCCAGTGGCATAGCCCCCCATGTTGACCCTGCCGTGCAGGCACTGGCTCAGGTTGACTATGATGACGCCCCGGGCGGATGCCTCCGAGAGCAGCGCCAGCATGGCCGGGTTCTGGGGCGCATTGCCCACCCCGAAGGAGAGCAGGATCAGCGCACGCACCGGCTGCTGCAGTATGTTGGCGATCACCTCGCTCGAGATCCCCGGATAGAGGGTCACCACGCCGATGGGCTGGGGGGTGATATCGTGCAGCACCAGGGGCGCCTGGCAAGGGGTGCCCAGTTCGCCCGCCTCCAGGGAGATGGCGATCCCGGCGTTGAGCAGGGGCGGATAGTTGGGGGAGTCGAAGGCGTGGAAGCCGTCGGCGTGCACCTTCTTGCTGCGGTTGCCGCGATAGAGCTGGTTGTTGAAAAACAGCGTCACCTCGTGGATCGGGTAGTTGGCCGCGATATAGAGGGCGTTGAGCAGGTTCTGCTGGCCATCGGAGCGCAGCTCGGCCAGCGGGATCTGGGAGCCGGTGATGATCACCGGCTTGTGCAGATCTTCGAGCATGAAGGAGAGGGCCGAGGCGGTGAACGACATGGTGTCGGTGCCATGGAGGATCACGAAGCCGTCGTATTTTTCGTAGTTGTTTCTGATATCCTCGGCGATGCGCTGCCAGTCCGCCGGGGTCATGTCGGAGGAGTCGATGAGCGGCGCATATTCGTGAATATGGTAATCCGGCATCTCGGGCCGGTGAAACTCCGGCATCCGCGCCAGACAATCTTCCATGAAACCCGCCATCGGCACATAACCGTGGTCGGAGCGCTGCATCCCTATGGTGCCGCCTGTGTAGGCGATGTAGATAGACTTCTTCACACCCTCTCCTCATCTGGGCTGGAAACGGGCGAATTATAGAGTTTAGCGCCGACAAAGACAGCCCGAACAGGCTGAAATCGGGGATGTATCACCTAATTATCCGCAGGCAACAAACAGATAATAATGTCAACAAAGCGTATCTTTTCGGTTACATAACCAAGAAATTTGGATGTTACCAGTGCTTTTTGCTAATATCGCCGCCGTTATCACAAAACTCACATCCGCTGCGCCCACCTCGCTGGGCCCGACAGACCCGGAATGCCACCACCGGGTCGGGCAGATTTGCCCCTCTTTTTTATGACGCCAGACCGGTATGGAACGCCTCCATGCCCTGGCCACGCGGTTTCAATCCCGGCTGAATCTGTGCGTCTTCCCGCGGGGAGACACAGCCAATCACCATGGGAGTACCCAATGTTACAACTCGATGCTTATGCCACCCTAGTGGCCGCCACCCTGGTCCTGCTGCTCGGTCGCCTGCTGGTCAACCGGGTGGAAAGATTGCGCGCCTTCAACATTCCCAAGCCGGTCGCAGGGGGCTTGCTGGTCGCCCTGGTGCTGCTGACGCTGCGCGTCGCGGCCGGACTCGAGGTGAAGTTCGACACCAGCTTGCAGACCCCATTGATGCTGGCCTTCTTCGCCTCCATCGGCCTCTCCGCCGATCTCGCCAGCCTCAAGCGTGGCGGGCGGGCCGTATTCACCTTCCTCGGGGTGGTGACAGGCCTGCTGCTGATGCAAAACGGGCTTGGGGTGGCGCTGGCCAGCCTGCTGGGGCTGGATCTGCACATGGGGCTGCTGGCGGGCTCCATCACCCTCTCCGGCGGCCACGGCACGGGCGCCGCCTGGAGCGCCACCTTCACCGACAAGTACGGGGTCCAGTCCGCCGCCGAACTGGCCATCGCCTGCGCCACCTTCGGCCTGGTGCTGGGGGGTCTCATCGGCGGCCCGGTCGCCCGCTATCTGGTCAAGAAGGTGCAGGTGCCTGGCGAAGAGCACAACCTGGATGAAGTGCCCCAGGGCTTCGAGATGCCGGAGACGGAGCGACGCATCACCACCTTCAGCCTGGTCGAGACCCTGGCGCTGATCGCCATCAGCCTCAAGGGGGGCGAACTGCTCTCCCAGGGGCTGCTCGGCTCCGCCTTCGAGCTGCCGGTGTTCGTCTGCGTGCTGTTTGTCGGGGTGCTGCTGCGCAATGTCCTGACCCTGCTCAACTGGCACGAGGTGAGCGATCGGGAGGTCTCCCTGCTCGGCAACGTCAGCCTGTCGCTGTTCCTGGCCATGGCGCTGATGAGCCTGAAGCTGTGGGATCTGGCGAGTCTGGCCCTGCCCATCTTCGTGCTGCTGGTGACCCAGACCCTGGCCATGGCCCTCTACGCCATCTTCGTCACCTTCCGGGTCATGGGTCGCAATTACGATGCCGCCGTGCTGGCCGCCGGCCACTGCGGCTTCGGCCTGGGGGCCACCCCGACGGCGATTGCCAACATGCAGGCAGTCACCATGCGCTTTGGCCCCTCCCACCTGGCCTTCCTGGTGGTGCCCATGGTGGGGGCCTTCTTCATCGACATCATCAACGCCATGGTGATCAAGCTGTTCATGGCGATGCCCTTCCTCTCCTGAGGCCAGGGCGCGCCGCGTCCACAAGAAAACCGCAAGCCAGGGGCTTGCGGTTTTTTGTTGTCCGGCACCGGGTGCCTGCTTATTGGCACGACTCGCTGGAGGCGGAGTTGAGGTAGCTCACCTCCCCCTTGGGCGCGTAGTCGGCCGCCTGGATCACCTGCTTGGCGGTGAGGAAATCCTTGAGCACGGCGGCATCCACCAGACCGGCATTGACGGTGTCTATCTTGGGATAGCCATCGCCACCGGCGGCGCTGAAGCTCGGGATGGTGAAGCTGTACTGGGCGCCGGCATCGAACGGCTTGCCGCCGATGCTGGTGATGCTGACCGACTTGGCCTGGCAGTCCACCGCCATCTCTATCCCGCCAAACTGGGCGTAGCCCCCGGTGTTGCCGGTTTTGGTGGCCACCTGACCCAGATAGCTCACCAGCTCGCTGCCCGGCATCACGGCCTTGTTGACCGTGTTGCCGAACGGATGCACGGTCAGCACGTCGCGATAGGAGATGTCCCCGACCTGGATGGAGGCACGCACCCCGCCGGAGTTGACGATGCCAAAGTCGGTGCGCAGGGTCTGCGCGGTGGCCGTGGTGATGAGACGACCCAGGTTGGTCTGCCTGTTGCGCACATTGGCGCGCTCCCCGTCCAGCAAGCCGTCGGTGGCGGCGATCACCACTCCCAGCTCCTGGGCGCCCTTGTCTTGGTAGACCTGCAACACCCCTTCCAGGGCCGGATCCCGCACTATCTCCTCCTGGATGAAGGCACCTTGCTCATCCTTGAGGTTGACCGGGATCAGCTCGTAGCGGGTGAGGGTGAAGTTGCCATCCTGGTAGTCAAACTGGGCGCGCCCCACATACTTGCCCCACTCGTGGGCCTGCATGATCCAGGTGCCATTTTGTTGATCAGGCTGGCAGTCGTCGCCGGGCTTGAAGTCGGCATACTGGTTCGCCACCCCGGGCTCCATGCAGACCGGGTTCTGAGAGTGGCCGCCAATGATGGCATCCAGCTTGCCCGCGGGCAGCTGACGGGCCATCTCCACGTCCCCGGGGGCATTGCTGCCGTGGGCGCCATCGGCGTAGTGGCCCATGTGGGTGATGGCGAAGATGACATCGGCCGAATTGCCTTGCTTGATGCCGTCTATTACCCGCTCCACTTCCACCTTGGGATCGCGAAATTCCAGGTTGAGCACATTATTGGGGTCCACCAGCTGGGCGGTATCTTCCGTGGTCAGGCCAATAACGGCGACCCGCAGACCATTTTTCAGTTTGAATATCTTGTAGGGATCGAAATAACGCTGGCCAGTATTCTTGTCATATATGTTGGCCGAGACCATGGGGAATTTGGCCCATTGGCGCTGCAGCTCGAGAATATCGAGGGGATTATCGAATTCATGGTTGCCGACCGCCATGGCGTCATAACCGATATGGTTCATGGCAATAAAGTCCGGCTCGGCATTTTGCAGATCAGACTCGGGCACCCCGGTATTCACGTCCCCGCCCGACAGCACCAGCACCTCGCTGTCGGCGGCCTTGGCTTCGGCTCTCAGCCGGTCGACCAGGGTCTTCTGGGCCGCCATGCCATATTCGCCATCCTCGTTGTGCCAGAAGCGACCATGGGTATCATTGGTATGCAGCACGGTGAGCTTGCACACATTCTCGACGCAAGGCTCGCTCTCGTTCTTGGAGGTATTGCAGCCCGCCATCGCCGCCAGCACGGCCAATGCCAGGGTTCCCTTTATCAAATTATGTTTCATTCCTTCACACCTTGATTTTGTTAGTATTGGGCCTGACCATTCCAGTCTTGGTCGCGGGCAATATATCAACCTTTGATATTCAATCGGCATCCTGGCTGAAAAAAATGACATAAGTGTGATCCGGCATTATTTCCCATTCGAATAATTAGCCAGGAAAACGTTTGCCTTTATTTAATGTGATCCCCTGCTGATATAAGGTGCTCGGCCCAGCAATAAGCGGGCCATTGCCGCCCCTGCCCCGCCGGGCGTGAGTGTGCAATAATGCGGCCCCATCCCATTGGAGCAGCCCATGGCCAAATACGACAAACCCTCCCCCGAGACCCAGCAGGCGGCCCTCAAGGTGGCCCGCGCCAATCAGAAGCCGGGGCAGACCAAGGAACAGACCCAGCTCATCGCCCAGGGCATCCAGAAGGGGATCGAGGAGTACAAGAAGCAGATGAAGGCCCGCGCCCGGGAGGCCAATCGCCTGAAGAAGCAGCAGAGCCGTGGCGCACAATCCCTCCAGCCCGAGCAGGAGCCAGAGGTCGAGGTGATCGAGGTGAGTCGCCAGCATCCCCTGCCCTGGCTGCTGCTGGCCTTGAGCTGGCTGGGCTTCGCCGCCTGGCACTGGCTGGCCTGATCCCTTGCGACGCGCAAACCTTTGCCTGGGATCCGCCTCACAGGGCCAACGCGCCGGACTGGTCAAGGAGGCGCGGCACTGGTTAAATCCCGCCCCTCACCCAGGCCCATCCCCCTTACTCATCCACAGGAGTGCATCATGAACCCGGCTCCCCTCTATCTGCTGGCCCCCCTGACGCTCTTTATCGTCACCCTGGTGCTCTATCGCATCTCGCCGCTGCGCGCCGTGGCCTCGGGCAGTGCCCGCTGGTTCATCCTGCCCGCCTTCACCCTCTTCATCCTGCTCATCGTCATCAACAATGCCGCCAACCCGGCCCTGCGCAGCCCCGGGTTTCACTGGCTGATGCCGGGGCTCGGCTTCGCCCTGTGCCTCTTCCCCGCCCTGCCCAAGGCGCTGGTACCCCGACTGGCGATCAAGGAGGGTGCCTTCGCGGCCCTGGGTCTGATGCTGATGAGCCTGGCCATGGTCTACTGACCCCATGGATTGAGCCGTTTTGCATGCCGGAAGAGGCGCGCTGTGACGGGCGCCTCTTGTACAAACAATGGCCGATGGGCATCTTGGTGAGAGGATCGCCAGCCAGGAGGCCAGATGCACAACCCGCCCGATTTCATGACCCTGTGGGATGACCAGGATCCCGCCGCCAGCGCCGCGCGCTTTCATGCCCTGCTGGCCGAAGCACACGCCGCCGCCGATCTGCAGTACGAGCTGGAACTGCTCACCCAGCTAGCCCGCACCCATTCCCTGCAACGCCAGTTTGCCCAGGCGCACCAGCTGCTCGACCAGATAGCCCCCCGCCTCACCGACGCCACCCCGCGGGCCCGCCTTCGCACCCTGCTGGAGCGCGGCCGCACCTTCAACTCCGCCGGCGACAAGGCCCGCGCCAGGACACTGTTTGAACAGGCCTGGCAGCAGGGTCTCAAGCACAAGGAGTCTTATCTCGCCATCGATGCGGCCCACATGGTGGCCATCACCGCCCCGCTGGACGAGCAGAGCCGCTGGCACCAGCTGGCGATGGAGCTGGCGGAACGCAGTACGGATCCAAAGGTGCGCGGCTGGCTCGCCACCCTCTATAACAATCAGGGCTGGACCCTGTTCGAGCTGGGTCGTTTGGAAGAGGCCCGCCAGTGCCAGCAAAAATGCCTGGCCTGGCACCAGCAGCACGGCAATCCGGCCAAGGCCTTTATCGCCCGCTGGAGCCTGGCGCGCCTGAGCCGGGCCCAGTGCCGGCATCAGGAGGCGCTGGCCGAGCTGACCCAGCTGCGGGACGACATGGCCGCCGCCGGCGCTCCCGAGGATGGCTATGTGTTCGAAGAGCTGGGGGAGAATGGGCTGGCACTCGATAATCCGGCCGCGGCCGAATACTTCGCCCGCGCCTGGTTTCTGCTGTCGCAAGATGACTGGCTCAAGGCCAACGAAGCAGAGCGGCTGATCCGGCTCAAGAGGCTGGGCAAACTCTAAACCACGTCAACAAAGCAGCGGGGGGGGGGGGGGGGGGGCCCCCCGCCCCCCGGCGTGGCGACCGCGGCGGGGGGAAAGGACCCCCCGGGG
>NZ_JBSTYM010000018.1:0-80836 GCF_054052445.1 Aeromonas crassostreae
GTGGAACCACCTGATCCCATGCCGAACTCAGAAGTGAAACGCGGTAGCGCCGATGGTAGTGTGGCATTCGCCATGCGAGAGTAGGACACTGTCAGGCACCTATTTAGAAGAGGCCTCCCATTCGGGAGGCCTTTTTGCTTTCTGCCCCTCGGCCCCTCATTCGGACTGCGTTTTCCTCCTCCCTTTTCCAGTCTTGCCGGGTGGAGTAAGCTGAGCCCTTCTCATCCGGGCCATGCCCCCTGTGTTCTCGCTTCATTCGGGATGAAGCGACTCTGATGGAGACTGTTTGTGCGTCTTGATCCCTTTACCTGTGTGCTGATCCTGGTGGTTGCCCTGGCCTCCCTCTTTCCTTGTGAAGGTGCGGTGGCCGTCTGGTTTGGTCTGCTGACCAAGCTGGCGGTGGCGCTGCTGTTCTTCATGCACGGCGCCAAGCTGTCGCGCCAGAATCTGCTCTCTGGCCTGGGCCACTGGCGCCTGCATCTGGTGGTGATGGCCAGCACCTTCATGCTGTTTCCCTTGTTGGGGCTTTTGCTGACGCCACTGGTTCCCCAATGGCTGAGCCCGGCCATTTATCTGGGTTTCCTCTACCTCTGTGCCCTGCCGGCGACGGTGCAATCGGCCATCGCCTTTACCTCCCTGGCGGGAGGCAATGTCTCGGCGGCGGTGTGCAGCGCCTCCGCCTCCAGCATACTCGGCATCTTCCTCTCCCCCATACTGGTTGGTCTGATGATCGATGTGCAAGGTGCCGAGGTGGACACCTGGCACTCCATCCGGTCCATCATGGTGCAACTGATGCTGCCCTTCGTGGTGGGCCACCTTTCCCGCCCCTTGATCGGGCGCTGGGTCGACAGCCACAGGCCGCTCATCGGCAAGCTGGATCAGAGCTCCATCCTGTTGGTGGTCTATGTGGCCTTCAGCGAGGCTGTGGTGCAGGGGATCTGGCATCAGGTAGGTTGGTATGACTTGGGCAGCATAGTGCTGTTGAGCTGCCTCTTGTTGGCCCTGATACTGGCCTGGAACGTCTGGATCAGTCGGCGTCTCGGTTTTTGCCGGGCAGACGAGATCACCATCGTCTTCTGCGGCTCCAAGAAGAGCCTGGCCAATGGCGTGCCCATGGCCAACGTCATGTTTCCGGCCGCCAGCGTCGGCGTCATGGTGCTGCCGCTGATGATCTTTCACCAGATCCAGCTGATGGTGTGCGCCGTGCTGGCCCGTCGCTACCGCGAGCAGGAGGCCGTGCCCCAGGTCTTGAGCCAGAAGGAGTAAGACGCCCGGATAAAACAGAGGGAGGCCATGGGCCTCCCTCTTTCGTTTGCCGCCCGGTCAGCGCTTGCGCCAGATGGTGAGCTGGGCAAGGGTGTGCTGATGTTTGCGGGCCGTCTCGCGAATGACGAAGGGAATATCGCGTGGTTCGCATAGCTCTTCAAACTCCGCGGCCAGCAAGCGTTGCAGTGCTTGATAGGTGCTGAGTGCTTCACCATTCTCACGCACACCACCTAGCCAGTTGGCCTTGGGGGTGTACTCCTCGAGCCAGGTGTAAGGGCTGGTGAGCATCAGCAGACCGCCGGAACGCAATCTGGGTGCGATGTCGCGCAGGAAGCGGGCCGGCTCTCGCAACCGGTCGACAAGGTTGGAGGCCAGCACCAGATCGTAATGGTCGTACTTGGGCTTGAGATTGCAGGCATCCCCCTGGCTGAAATGGATGCGCGCCGCCTGGGCCGGGCCCAGATCGTGATGGGAGAGCCGCGCCTCGCAATATTCCATCAGGTCGCCCTCCAGCGTGATGGCGTAGCGGAAGCTGTCCTGTTTTGCGAGGCTCAAGGCGACATCGATGAAGCGGGCCGAGTAGTCCACCCCGTCCACATGCTGGAAGTGGCGGGCCAGCTCGAAGCTGGCGCGACCGGTGGCGCAGCCGATATCCAGCGCGCGCTGATGGTTCGGGCAAAGCTCGCAGGCGATCCCGGCCAGGGTCTTGGCGTAGTTGGGGACGCCGAAGCGGGTCGGTCCGTACTGGAAATCGAGATACTGCGCCACGAGGGCGTCGGTTTCGTAAGGGTTCACTGGGATGGTTTCCTGATGGCGGGAGACCAGGTAGCGGAAGCCCGCATGCTGGAAAAAATGGCGACGAAAGGCATAACGGGACGATTTGAGCGCCTCGTTGCCGGTGGAGATCCAGCTCCCCCCCTTGATCAGGGTGTGCTTGCCGTCGAAGGTGGGGGTGGAGAAGTCATCGTAGAGGGGGTGCACCCGAAAACCTTCGAAGCCATCGATGGCGCTGCTGGTCCACTGCCAGACGTTGCCGACCAGATCGCAGAACTCGCCCTGGGGGAAGAGATCCACCGGGCAGGGGGAAGCGAAGCCGGCCAGGTTGATGTTGCCAGGTGCCCTGTGCCAGTCGGGCTGATCCCCCGGCACCCCTTCCCTGAGCAGAGCCCACTGGGCCTCGCTCGGCAGCTGGATGGGCAGTCCGGTCTGGGCTGACTTCCAGCGGCAGAAGGCGGCGGCCTCGAGCTGGTTCACCTCGACGGGCCAGTCCCAGGGCATGGCCACGACCTCCGTCATCAGCCGCAGTTGCAACCGGTCTGGATCGGCGGGGTCGCCGAGCCAGAAGCTGGGCATCTGCGCCCCGGCAAACTGGCACCAGCCCCACCCCTCCTGATCCCACCAGGCTTGTGTCTGATAACCGCCAGCCTGCACGAAGGCGAGATACTCACCGTTGCTGACCAGCAGTCGGCTGGCCTGAAACGCCTCCAGCTCGACCCGGCGCTGACCATATTCGTTGTCCCAGCCATAGGTATCGTCACGCTTGCCCAGTTCGACCGTGCCTCCCGCCACCGGCAGCAAGGCATTGGCTGGCACCTGGTCTCGTTGGTGACGCGCCTGCCGGCAGGGGGGCCAGTGAGGCTGGTCGCGTACCCAGGCCAGGGGCAGCTGGCGGATCAGCACGCTCGAGGTCTCGAGATGGATCCGCTCGTGCTCCACCCCCATCAGGATGACCCAGGCCGGGCTCTGCCAGTCGATGGGCAGGGTGACGGGCATGTGGGTGATGACCTCGATGATGCGGCTGCGCACCTTGGCGCGGTAGGCACGCAGGCGTTCGACCGAGGGCCAGTCATAGTGCGCCTCGTCCAGGTCGTCCCAGCTCATCTCATCGACGCCGATGGCGACCATGGCCTCGATCTGGGGGTCGATGCGCTGGTCGATGAGGCGGGCCGCCAGCAGCTTGTTGATGAAGAAGGCCGCCGTGTGGCCGTAGTAGAAGATGAGGGGATGGCGCAGGGAGATGGCCTTGTTGAACCAGGCTCTGGGATCGGCCAGGCAATCAAACAGGCTGTCGTAGAGATCGAAGGTCTGGCAGAAATAGCCGAGAAGTTCGCGGCGCTTGGCTTCCGGATCCGTTCCGCTCAACAGCGGGGTGCGGGTCGGTTCGGGCAGCTCGCCGACGGCGGTGCTGAGGCTGGCTGGGATCACGCTCTGACTCCTTGTCTGGATTGGCTTCTCGAAAGAGAGCTATATACGTATCAGATGTCAGTAATGGGTCAATCGACTGAGCAAGGTCACCACAGGGGTGGTGTCGGCCCTTGAGCATAGTCAATGGGTGACGGGGCCGGCGCCCACCCGGGCCCACAGTGCCTGACTCAGCTCAACTCGGTGGGGTCGATATCCAGGCTCCAGCGCACCCGCTTGGTCTCGGGCCAGCCGTCCAGCTCTTTCACCGCCCAATCCAGCAGCTGGGCCAACGGCGCCCGGCTGGGCCCCTGCACCAACAGCTGCATGCGAAACTTGCCCGCCTTGCGCTCCATGAAGCCGCTGATGGGCCCCAGCACCTGCACCTGGGGATAACGGGCGCTGCGCAGAGTATCGGCCAGACGGGTGAGGAACAGCTGCACCTCGTCCCGACCGTTGGCCTCGGCCCGAAACAGCCCCTGATAACTGAACGGCGGCAGCCCCAGCAGGCGGCGCTCCTTGAGCGCAGTGTCGGCGAAGTGGCCGTAACCGTTCTGGGTCAAGTCCTGCAGCAGGGCGTGCTCCGGGTGGTGGCTCTGCAACACCACCAGCCCGGGCTTGCTGGCGCGGCCTGCCCGACCCGCCACCTGGGTGTAGAGCTGGGCCAGCTTCTCGGCGGCGCGAAAATCGGCACTGAATAGCGCGCCATCCACATCCAGCAGACCCACCAGGGTGACATCCGGGAAGTGGTGGCCCTTGGCCAGCATCTGGGTGCCGATCAGGATCTTGTACTTGCCCGCCTTGATGTCGCCGAGATGGGTCTCCAGCTCCCCCTTGCGGCGGGTGTTGTCCCGATCGATACGCACCACCGGATATTGCGGGAAAACCGTGGTGAGCAGCTGCTCCAGCTGCTCGGTGCCCACTCCCGAGCCGATGAGCTCACTGCTGCCGCACTCGGGGCAGCTATGAGGCAGCGGGCGCACGCTGTCGCAGTGATGACAGTGCAGCCGTCGCCCGGCCTGATGCCAGGTGTACCAGGCATCACAGCGTTCACAGGCGGCGCTCCAGCCGCACTGGTGGCAGATGAGGGCCGGCGCATAGCCGCGGCGGTTGAGAAACAGCATCACCTGATTGCCCGCCGCCAGGTGCTCTGCCATCAGCTGCTCCAGCTGGGGGGAGAGCCCGGCCTGCAGCCGCACGCTCTTGATGTCCAAGATCACCTGGCGAGCGGTCTGGGCGTTGCCGGCGCGCCGGGTCAGGCTGAGGTGGTGGTACTTGCCGGTGCGGGCGTTGTGCAGCGTCTCCAGCGACGGGGTGGCCGAGCCCAGCAGTATGGGGATGCCGGCACGATGGGCCCGCATCACGGCGAGATCCCGGGCGTGGTAGCGAAAACCGTCCTGCTGCTTGAAAGAGCCGTCGTGCTCCTCGTCGATGATGATGATGCCGAGATCCTTGAACGGTGTGAACACGGCGGAGCGGGTGCCGATCAGGATGGCGGCGCCGCCGTCGCGACAGGCGAGCCAGGCATCGAGCCGCTCCCTGTCGTTCATGGCGGAGTTCATCGCCACCACGGGCACCTTGAAGCGGCGGCGGAAGCGGTTGATGGTCTGGGGGGTGAGGCCGATCTCCGGCACCATCACCAGGGCCTGCTTGCCCGCCTTGAGCAGGGGCTCGAGTATGCTCAGGTACACCTCTGTCTTGCCGGAGCCGGTGATGCCATCGAGCAGGAAGGCGCCGAACCTGTCGCTCTGGCTGGTGACGGCAGAGACCGCCAGCGCCTGCTCGCCGTTGAGGCGCAGCCCTTCTCCTGGCTCAAAATGGGTTGCCCAGTCGCCGTCATGGCTCGGCTCCAGGCTGCGCTTCTCCAGCAGGCCCTTCTTCTCCAGGGCGGTGAGGGCGGCGCTCGAGATCTCCTCCTGCTTGAGGGCGGAGGGGGTCTGGGGTCCCTTGCGCAGCAGGGCGAGGGCCTGCTGCTGCTTGGCGGCCCGCTTGAGCTCGTTGAGATCGATGGCCATGCCCGCCTCGGTGGCGAACCAGAACTCCAGCTCCCGGTAGGCGGCGGGCTCCCCCTTGCGCACCAGTACCGGCAGGGCATGGGGCAGCACTTCCCCGAGCGGATGCTGGTAGTAGCCGGCGCTCCAGGCCATCAGCGCCAGTATGTCGGGCCCCAGCACGGGGGCGCTGTCGAGCACCCTCTTCAAGGGCTTTAATTTGTTGCGGGGCACCTGGCTCTCGGCCGGGTGATCCACCACCAGGCCGACCAGGGTCTGGGGGCCGAACGGGATCTCGACCCGGCAGCCGGGGGCGGGCAGGGGGAGGGGGGAGAGATAATCGAAATGGCGGCGGAGGGGAACCGGCACTGCGACACGAACCAGATCAAGCGTTTGCGATGAATCCACCAAAGATTGCCTATTTTTTCTGCGAAGCCACTTGCCTGCCATCAGGCATTTCCTATATTATTCGCAGCCTTTGAAACTGTGTTCAACAATCGTGTGGTGTCCGACAGAAGATCGGATAGCGACACGGCCTGATAATTGAGGTTGTCCATGAAAGCTGGTATCCATCCCGAGTACGTAGCCATCACCGCCAAGTGCTCTTGCGGTAACGTCATCAACACTTTCTCTACCCTGGGTAAAGATCTGAACCTGGACGTGTGCTCCGCGTGCCACCCCTTCTATACCGGCAAGCAGAAAGAAGTGTCTAGCGGCGGCCGTGTAGACAAGTTCAACAAGCGTTTCGGTGGCCTGACTGCCAAGAAGTAATGCTACTTCTGACGAATTCTGAAAAAGGTGCCCATCGGGCACCTTTTTTGTTGCCTGGCGTTCTGTATCGGGCCGGATTGCCCTAAGGTGGTGGCTCAGCCAAGGGGAGAAGCACGCATGCGTACATGTCTGGTCATGGGGGCCGCCGGGTATATTGGTTCCCACCTGGTGCCCTATTTGCAAGGGTTGGGTCACAGGGTGATCGCCGGGGCGCGCCACCCCTGCCGCCTGCCCGCCGGGGTCGAATTTCGCCTGGCCGACGTGCTCGAGCCAGGCAGCCTGCCCGCGGCCCTGACCGGGGTGGATACCGTCTTCTATCTGGTTCATGCCATGGGGGCGGGCGCCAACTTCCATCGCCTCGAGCAACAGGGGGTGAAGAACTTCGCCGCCGCCGCCCGCGCCGCCGGGGTGCGCCGCATCATCTACCTGGGGGCCATTCAGCCCAGGCAGTGCAACAGCCGCCACCTCAACTCCCGCCGCCACTGTGGCGAGCTGTTTCGCAGCGCAGGGGTGCCCACCGTGGAACTGAGATCCGGCATCATCATAGGTCCGGGCTCTGCCGCGTTCGAGGTGATGCGGGATCTGGTGTTCAACCTGCCCATGATGGTGACGCCCAAGTGGGTACGCTCGCGCACCCCCCCCATCGCGCTGTCCAATCTGCTCCACTATCTGGGCGGGTTGGTGGATCTCGATGGGGTGGATGGTCAGGTGTTCAACGCCGTGGGGCCCGAGCTGCTCAGCTACCAGCAGCAGTTGCAGACGTTCGCCGCCCACATCGGCAAGCGCTGCCCCATCATCCCCATCCCCTTGCTGACGCCGCGCCTCTCCGCCTGGTGGTTGCAGTTTGCCACCTCTGTGCCCCAGCCCATCGCCAAGGCGCTGGTAGGGGGACTCAAGCATGATATCCCCGCCGACGATGGCCCCTTGCGGGCCCTGTTGCCCCAACCGTTGCTCGGATTCGATGAGGCGCTGACGGAGAGCCTGGCCCTGGAGCAGCGACTCGGTGCCGAGCAGCAGGGGGAGGAGACGCCCCTGGGGCTGCGCTGGCGCCATCCCGAGTATGGCTTCTATGACAGGGTCGCCTCTGGCAGTGCGCTCTCTCTGGCGCCGCCAGAGGCGCTCTGGCAGGTGTTGCAAGGACTGGGAGGGGAGCAGCGTTACTTCTACATGAACAGCCTCTGGGCCATCCGGGAGTGGATGGACGCCGCGGTGGGCGGCCCGGCCCTGACCCGAGGGCGCACCAACCCGGATCGCTTCGTGAAGGGGGACATGCTCGACTCCTGGCAGATCATCGGGGTCGAAGAGGGGCGCCGCCTGGCCTTGCTGTTCAACATGAGGGCGCCAGGGGTGGGGCGGCTCGAGTTCATCATTGCGCCGGAACCCTCCGGCCTGACCCGGGTGACGATCAGGGCACACTGGCATCCCCAGGGCGCCTGGGGGCTGGCTTACTGGCTCGCCATGCTGCCGTTCCACCTCTTCATCTTCCAGGGGATGACGGAGGCGCTGGCTCGCCAAGGGGAGGCGCTGGTCGGCATTCCCGTGATGGACTGAAACCGCACCTACCACCAAGGGGTTAGTTTTCGTCAGCACACTACTCTGTTGAGTGGCCACTTAACAGCGGGTTGGCGATATTTTCTGCTGGGAAAGCCCGGGGCTTTTCTTTATGATCCTAGCCCCTCGCCTCAGGCGAGCCACCCTTTCCCTACTTATTCAAATATTGCCTCGGGGTCCCCATGTCCGATCTGCGTCAGCAAGCGCTCGATTATCACGCCCAACCCATTCCCGGCAAGATTGCCATCGCCCTCACCAAGCCCGCCGAGACCGCCCGCGATCTGGCGCTGGCCTACAGCCCGGGCGTGGCCGAGCCGGTGCGCGAGATCGCCGCCAATCCGGATGATGCCTACCGTTACACCGGCAAGGGCAACCTGGTGGCCGTCATCTCCAACGGCACCGCCATTCTGGGGCTGGGCAACCTGGGGCCGCTGGCCTCCAAGCCGGTGATGGAGGGCAAGGCCCTGCTGTTCAAGCGCTTCGCCGGCATCGACGCCATCGACATCGAGGTCAAGCACGAGACCAGCGCCCAGTTCATCGACACGGTCGCCGCCATCGCCGACACCTTCGGTGGCATCAACCTGGAAGACATCAAGGCCCCCGAGTGCTTCGAGATAGAGCGGGCGCTGATCGAGCGCTGCGACATTCCCGTGTTCCACGATGACCAGCACGGTACCGCCATCGTCACCGCCGCCGGCCTGCTCAATGCCCTGGAAGTACAGGGCAAGCTGATCGGCGACAGCCGCATCGTCTGCATGGGGGCGGGGGCCGCCGCCACCGCCTGCATGGACTTGCTGATCACCTGCGGGGCCAAGCCGCACAACATCTTCATGCTGGACCGCCAGGGGGTGATCCACAGCGGTCGCACCGATCTCAACCCGTACAAGCAGCGTTTCGCCAACGACACCCCGCTGCGGACCCTGATGGATGTCATCGACGGGGCGGACGTGTTCGTCGGCGTCTCCGGCCCGGACGTGCTGCCCGCCGAGGCGGTGGCCCTGATGGCTCCCAATCCGGTGATCTTCGCCTGCTCCAACCCGGACCCCGAGATCAAGCCCGCCCTGGCCCACGGGGTGCGCAGCGATCTCATCATGGGCACGGGTCGCTCCGACTATCCGAACCAGATCAACAACGTCATCTGCTTCCCCTTCATCTTCCGCGGCGCCCTGGATGCTCGTGCCAGCCGCATCAACGACGCCATGAAGGTGGCGGCGGTGGAGGCGATCCGCGCCCTGGTCAAGGAGCCGGTGCCGGCCGAGGTGCTGACCGCCGCCGGGGTGGAGGTGCTGACCTTCGGCAAGGATTACGTCATTCCCAAGCCGATGGATGCCCGCCTGCTGCCCCGGGTGGCCCGCGCCGTGGCCCTGGCGGCGGTGGCGTCCGGCGTGGCCCGCATCGCCCTGCCGGCAGACTATATGCTGGGGTGACGGGGCCGGATCGGGGGAGTGACCCCCAGATCCGCCGCCGACCGGCATGAAGAAGGGGCCCCGTCATGGGGCCCCTTCTCGTATCTGGATTCGGGTCGTCTGGGGGTCAGCCCTTGCGGCACAGGTAGACACCCGCCTCCATGTGATGGGTCCAGGGGAACTGGTCGAACAGGGCGAGCCGTGCCACCTCGTGGGTCTGCCCCAGGGCCTGCATGTTGTCGATCAGGGTGTCCGGGTTGCAGGAGATGTAGAGGATGTTGTCGTACTCCTGCACCAGGCGGACCGTGTCCTCATCGAGGCCGGCGCGGGGCGGATCGACGAAGATGGTGTTGCACTGGTAACTGGCGAGGTCTATCCCCTCCAGCCGGTTGAAGTTGCGCTCGCCGCGCATCGCCATGGTGAACTCCTCGGCGGACATGCGCAGTATGATGAGGTTGTCCACCCCGTTGGCGGCGATGTTGTACTGGGCCGAGGCCACGCTCGGCTTGGCGATCTCGGTGGCCAGCACCCTGCGAAAGTTCTGGGCCAGGGCGATGGAGAAGTTGCCGTTGCCGCAGTAGAGCTCCAGCAGATCACCCTCGCTACCTCGGGTCACGTCCAGAGCCCAGCCCAGCATCAGCTGGTTAATCTCGGCATTGGGCTGGGTGAAGCTGTTCTCCACCTGCTGATAGATGAGCTCGCGCCCCTGTACCTTGAGGGTTTCGACCACGAACTCGTCCCCCAGGCAGATCTTCTGCTTGTGGGCGCGGCCAATGATGCGCACGTCGAAGCCCTGGGCCTGCAGCTTGGCCCGCAGCCCTTCGGCTGCGGCCTGCCAGTCGCCATCGAGGCGACGATGGTAGAGCAGGGTGATGACGAGCTGGCCGGAGAGGGTGGAGAGATAGTCTATCTGGAACAACTTGAAGCGCAGCGCCTTGACCGGCCGCAGCTGGTCCAGCAGGGGCGGCATCACCCGGTTGATCAGGGCGCTGGCGGCCGGGAACTGATCCACCCGGATACGCTGGCGGGTCTCCTGATCGAACATCACATGATAGAGATCGTCATCCTCGTGCCAGAGGCGGAACTCGGCGCGCATCCGGTAGTGCTCGGCGGGAGAGGCGTGGACCTCGATGGCGGGGGGATTGAAGCCGGCAAACAGGGCCTGAAGGCGTTGCGCCTTGGCCGCCAACTGGGCCTGATAGGCGGCCGGGGTTCGCTCGGATGGGGTCATGACATACCTCTGATGCACGCCGGCGGGGCCGGACAGAAACCTGGGGGTGACTCAAGGCCACCCAAAGGGGCCTGATTTTAAAAGTCAGGGGTAGATTGTCCAGTATTTTATGGTCAAGAAGTCGCCACCCGGGCCGATAAGCGGCTAACGGGGATTGCACGAGGAGATGGCGATGCGGCTGGATGGCATGGGGGCGGGTCAGCCCAAAGGGGTGAAAGGGGAGGCGCGCAGCGACGAGGTGCGCCACGGCAGGGAGAGCGAGGCCGGGGGCAAGCCTGAGCGTGCGCGCGAGACCGGCGGCAAGGGGCTGGACGAGGAGGTGATCCTGAGCCGGGCGCCCCGCTGGGCCCAGGCTCTGGTGCAGCAGGCGTTGCAGTTCCATCTGCAACTCAATGGCAAGGGCTATCAGGCGCCCAGGGCCGAGCCGCCGGAGGAGATCACCCCGCAGACCCTGTTCGACTTCCAGGCGGTGGCGGACAATGTGCTGCAGTTCGTCAACGGCCGCCTCGGCGCGGCGCGGGCCGACGGCAAGTCCGATGACCAATTGACCGAGATGATGGCCCAGGCCCGCAAGGGGGTGGAGATGGGCTTCGCCGACGCGCGCAAGCAGCTTGGCGACACGGCGACCGACAACGAGGACGTCAAGACCGGCATCGATCAGAGCTACACGCTGATCCAGCAGGGGCTGGACGAGTTCGAGCAGACCTTCTTTGGCCAGGTGTCCGATCTGGACATGAAGTCGGCGGAGATGGCCAGTCGCCAGCAGGGGATCCTGGAGATAGAGACCAGGGAGGGGGACAAGGTGCTGCTGCGCTTCAACGACAGCTGGCAGCTCAAGTCCCGGGAGCAGGGGGATGCCAGCCAGTTCAGCCTCAAGCTGAGCCAGAGCTTCAGCTTCTCCCTCGAGGGGAACCTGGGAGATGCCGAGCTGGCGGCCATCGGCGATCTGGTCAAGGGGCTCGACTCGCTGGCGGACAGCTTCTTCAATGGCAAGCTGGATCAGAGTCTGGATGCCGGTCAGTTGCCCGGGCTGGACGACGGCCAGCTGGTGGCCTACTCCCTGCGCCTCAAGCAATCGAGCCGGCTGGGTCAGCATTATCAGGGCAACAGCGCCCTGCAGCAGCGCCTGGCGCCCCTGGCGGACTACCTGCCCAGGCTGGCCGACTGGCAGCAGCAGGCCGACGGAGTGCTGGCGCAGGATCAACAACAGGCGCTGATCCCGGCCGTACTGGCGGCGCGGGGCGATGACGGGGAACAGGGCGCCCGCTTCGTCGCCACCAATCGCCGCCTGCTCGATGCCTATCGGTTATTGGGAACGGTCTGAGCCCGGATGACCCCGCCGTCGCCTGTTTGATATCTGGTGTCAGGCAGGCACGGTAGGGGCCCTGTCTTTGCCGGCCGGGTGCCCCTGTTTGCCTGGGACGCCCCCGGCTGGCACACTGCGGCTTTCCCCGCGAGCGAGAACCCCATGGATCAGCAGCCCGAATCCGGCCCCGACGAGGCGCAGACCAGCGCCCCTGCCGCGCGTCAGCGCAGCCACAAGCGCCCGAAAGACATACGGGAGCTCTGCTACCCCTTCATCTACGAGACCCAGTTGCAGTGTGACTACGAGATAGCGACCGACGAGCTCTGCTGCCAGGTGGGGGCTGTCATGGCCATGCTGCCGACGCCCCTTGGTGAGGGGGAGGCCGCCATCTTCGCCGATCTCGATACCCTGCAGCGGCTCATCTACAACCTCAACGGCTCGGTGCGCGGCAGGCTCGGCATCTTCGAGGAGGATCTGGACTGGCTCAAGGGGCGCTATGACGCCTACAACGAGGCGAGCCGCGACCGGGTGACCGGCTTCGTGCTGCCCCGTGGCCCCCAGCCGATCCCGGCCCTGCACCTGTGCCGCTGCGCCAGCAAGAAGGTGGTGCGCCTGCTGGTGCGCCTCGAGGAGAGCGGCGTCGGCCATGACCCCATACTGGCCCGCTTCGCCAACCTGCTGGCCAACTTCTTCTTCGTGCTCACCGTCTACCTCAAGCAGGCATGGGATGTGACCGAGGTCCCCTACGTCAGCATCAACTACTGAGGGGGCCTGCTCGAGCAGGGAAGTGCCGCTCTGCTCTCTGCTGACCGTTTATCTCAGTGGCGGCATGGGATGTAGCCGAGGTCCCCTACGTCAACATCAACTGCTGATGCAGCCGACCCGGATGGGGTGAGCAAACCAAAACCGGAGCCTTGTGCTCCGGTTTTGGTTGTCAGCTCGACAGCAGCACCCGGGCCGAGTTGGCCGGGATGGTGAGTTGTACCTCCCCCTGCACCACCTCGAACTTGTCGCCGTTGAAGGCATCGGTGAAGCGGCTGGCGGGGCTGGCGGTCTGCCACAGGGGCAGGCTGATGGTGCGGGGCTCCGTGGCGTGGCGGTTGCAGGCCACCACCACCTGATCGCTTTGCAGGGTGCGGGCGAACACATAGCTGTGAGCCCCGGCGTAGAGGGTCTGGGCGTCACCCCGGCGCAGGGAGGGGCGCTGGCGACGGATCTGGGTCAGGCGGCGATAGTGCTCGTGCAGCACATGGTCCCAGGCCGTGCTGTCCCAGGGGAAGCAGCGGCGGCAGTCCGGATCGTTGCCACCGGACAGGCCCACCTCGTCGCCGTAGTAGATGCAGGGGGCGCCGATATAGGTGAGCAGCAGGGTGGCGGCCAGCATCATGCGTTGCCTGTCCTCCCCCAGCAGGTGCAGGAAGCGGGCCGTGTCATGGCTGTCCAGCAGGTTGAGCTGGGCCAGCTGGTTCTTGAACGGGATGTGGGCCCGGGCCTGCTTGAGCCAGCCATCGAGCTCGGCGGCGCTGATCCTGATGGGGTGGTAGGCGATGTCCTGACCCGCCAGGAAGGCGCGGATCGGGTGGGCGAAGCCATAGTAGTTCATGGCGCCATCCTCCTGATCCCCCTGCAACCACTGGCTCGCCTCGAAGAAGTGCTCGCCGAGCACATAGGCCTCCGGGTTCTCCTGCTTGAGGGTGTGGCGAATGGCGCGCACGTGACCAGGGTTGCCCTCGGCGGTGCCCCGCTCCCCCAGCATGTGGATGACGTCGAAGCGCCAGCCGTCTATCTGGTAGGGCGGGCGCATCCAGTAACGCAATATGGCGTCCTCGGCGCGGTAGACGGCGTCCTGCACCTGCTCGCTGGCAAAGTCCAGCTTGGGCAGGCTGCGGATCCCCTTCCAGCTCACATAGTCCCCCTCCTGATCGAAGGTATAGAACTTGCGAAACGCCGAATCGGGATTGCCCATGGCCCCCCTGGGTGGGCAGAACCAGGGGTGCTGGGTCGAGGTGTGGTTGACCACGGCGTCCAGGATGATCTTCATGCCGCGCTGGCGCAGGTGGCGGGTCAGCTCGGCCAGCCGCTCATTGCTGCCCAGATGGGGGTCCACCCGGTAGTAATCCTGGGTGTCGTACTTGTGATTGCTCGGCGAGGCGAAGATGGGGTTGAGATAGAGCGCCGTCACCCCGAGGGACTGCAGATAGTGCAGTTTGCCGTCGATGCCAGCCAGATCGCCGCCATAGAACTCGCTGCTGGCGGTGCCTTCCCCCTGCTGGCTGACCGGCTCGCCCCAGGCCTTGCTGATGACGGCCTTGCCGCCGTACTCGTACTCGTGATGGCGCACGCTCAGGGAGGGATCGCCGTTGCAGAAGCGGTCGGGGAAGATCTGGTAGAACACCTGATCCTGCACCCAGGCCGGCGGCTGGTGGCGGGCGTTGAAGCGAAAATGTTGCTCGCGGGGGGGCATGGCGGGGCTGATGCCGGCGCCGTGCAGCCACCACTGACCCTCATGGGTGAGGCACTTGAAGCAATAGAGTTGCAGATCCTGGCCCGGGGCCAGGGGCAGTCTGGCCTGCCAGATCCCCAGCCGCTCCCGGGTCGCCACCCGGGTCATGGCCAGCAGGTACTCCTCGTTGTCAGGCTCGTGGCGCAGCCAGACCTCGCGGATCCGGGCCCCCTCTTCGCAGAACAGGGTGAGTAGCAGGGAGTCGGACTCCTCCTGGAACCAGGGGGCCGCCTGAGGGTGAAACAGAAACGGGATATCTTGGGTCATGTCGTTCATTGGGTCAGGAGTTCGTCGAGGGGGTTGCCCTGCTCGTGAAGGGTTTCGAGTTGCGCGGCCAGCCGGCTGGTATCCAGTCCCAGGGGCTCGGCCAGGGGCATGGGGAAGCGGGCGATGATGGTCTGGGCCGGTACCCCGGCATGCCAGGCGAAGGAGACGAAAACCGCCAGCCGGATCAGCACGGCATCCCGGCTGACGGGCTGGTGGGCCAGGGGGTCGAGCTGCTGTGCGATGGCGGTGACGAAGGCGGGAGCCAGTTGCCAGCGCCGGGCCAGTTCGGCGCCGAGCTGGGCATAGTCGTAGCCCAGCATCTGGCGCTGGGCATCGACCCGGCTGGTCCCCTGCTGCACCGCCAGATGGATGAGCTCGGCCTCGTCGGGCAGGGTGCTCTGGATCAGCAGCTCGCCGATGTTGTGGATGAGGGCGCAGGTGAAGGCGGTCTCGGGATCCATCTCCCTGGCGTGCTGGGCCAGGAGCCGCGCTATGGTGGCGACCCGGAAGGTCTCGGTCCAGAAGGCATGCTTGTCGAAGCTGGGCGGCGCCTTGAAGCTGCCAATGATGCCGGAGGCCACCACCAGGGAGCGCAACCGGTTGAAGCCCAGGCGGATCACCGCCTGTTCGATGGAGGTGATGTCGTGGCCCCGACGCAGGGCGGCGGAGTTGGCCAGCCGCAGCACCTTGGCGCTGATCACCTGATCCATGGCGATCCGGGCGGCAATCTTGTCTATCTGGGCGTTCTCGTCGCCGAAGCTCTGCATCAGCTCGTGAAGCAGCTGGGGTATGGTGGGCAGTTGCTTGATCTTGTCAAACAGGTGATCCATCGACATGGGGGCCGCCTCCGTTGCGTGCACTGCCCATATTGTGCCACAGGCAAGGGCCCTGTTCCCGTTTGTGGCGTCCCTTTCGTGCGCCTGGGGCGGTTTAGTAGACCCAGTCTCGCAACTTGTATTCCAAACGGTGCCGTTTTCCCTGCAGGATCAGCCGCTGGGTGTCTCCCGTCAGGGTGGCGCCCTGTTGCAGGGTGTCGAGCACCGCCTGCTCTATGGTGTCGAGGGGGGGCGGGCAGGCCATGCTGGTGCTGCCCAGGTTGGTGACCTTGAGCCTGTCGCCCTTGAGGTGGCCCTGGCCGAAGTAGCGGTTGCACCCTGCGATGCCGTTGACGGTGAAGTGCTCGCCTATCTCGAAATCCGGCCGGTTGCGGGCGGGGAGCTCAATGGCCTCATCATCGAGTCTGTCCAGCACCCAGTGATGGTGCATCAGGTCCTGGCGGCTGAACTGGGGGGCCGAGCTGCAACCGCCGAGCAACAGCAGGGCGAGCACCAGCAGCAAAAATCTGTACATGGGAGGGCTCCGGTAGTGGGAGCCTCAAGGATAGCGCCGCCGGGCCCGGGGGGGCAGGGGCCGGGGGCGCCCCCCCGACCGCTTCTGTCGCCCCGGGGCATGGGGGGAGTCAGCAGGGTCGAAATATGGGCCAATCCGGCGCCGATGGGGCCTGGCGCTCGGTCCACGACTGCCGGCCAATGATTTCCGGCCCATGACCTCCGGCCAAAGAAAAGAGGCGGCGACCCTGGGTCACCGCCTCTTTTGGATGGGGCTCTGGGAGGGATCAGCCCCGGGGGGCGCCAAACAGCCGCTCGGCATAACGGGCCAGCCCCGAGGCGACCGAGCCGAAGTCATCGCCGCCGTCCACCGGCAGGTTGGGCAGCTTGTCGTTGATATAGGCCTTGATGAGGGGGGAGCGGGCGCTGCCCCCCGTAATGAAGACGCGGTCAGGCGCCACCCCGGCGGCCTGGATGGCTTCATCCATCAGCTCCCCTATCTTCTCCAGCAGGGGGGTGGACGCCTGGGCCAGCTGATCGCGGTGCAGCTGGGCATGCAGCCCCCGCTCCAGCTCGGTGAGCGGCTGCTGGCAGCTTTCCTGGTCCGAGAGCTGGATCTTGCCCTGCTCGGCGCGCCATACCAGCTGGTGGCTGAGCTTGTGGGCCCGCAGCCGGGCGAGGCGGGGCAGCTTGCTGTCGGGGGCGCTGTCGAGCTGCAGATCCTGCAGGGAGCGCGCCGTCTCCAGGCTGTAGAAGCGGCCCTGGGCGCTGACGTCGTTGATGGCGGCCGCGTCCCAGAACAGCGGGTGAGGCAGCGGCTTGCCGGTCTTGAGGGTCTCGTGCATGCCGAGCAGCGGCATCATGCCCTCGACGGTGAGGCGGATGTCGAAGTCGTTGCCGCCGATGCGCTGGCCGCTGTGACCGAGCAGATCGTCGTCGCGCTCGAGCCGGTGGCGGTGGCTCGGCCCCATGCGCAGCATGGAGCAGTCCGTGGTACCACCGCCGATATCCACCACCAGCACCACGGCATCCTGGGTGAGGCGCGCCTCGAACTCGAAACCGGCCGCCACCGGCTCATAGAGAAACGCCACCCGCTCGAACCCGGCCAGACGGGCCGCCTCGCCGAGGATGGCGATGGCCTGGCGGTTGCTCTCCTCCCCGGCCAGCCCCTGGAAGTTGACCGGGCGACCGATGACGGCGCTGCGTACCGGCTGGCCGAGCTGCTGCTCCGCCTGCTGGCGCACATGCAGCATCATGGCGCAGACGATGTCCTCGAACAGGGCGATCTGGGGCGGCTTGAGACCATAGGCGCCGAGGAAGGACTTGGGCGACTTGATGTAGTAACCCTCGTCCGGGGCCTCCAGATAGCGATCCAGGGCGGCGGCGCCGAAGCTGAGCTCGTCGATGAGCCCCTCGTCGCGCATCTGGCGACGGACCGACTGGGCGCGCTGCACCACGGGGCCCCGCAGCGTGAGGTAGCTCTGCTGCTGGGCCGGGCAGAGGCCTTCGGCCAGCAGGCCGGCGATGGCATCCCGGTGCGGGGCGTGCAGGGTGGAGGGCAGATAGTGGGAGGCGCCGAGGGGCAACAGCCTGGGGTTGCCCTGCTCCATCACGGCGACGGCGCAGTTGGATGTGCCGTAATCGAATCCGATAAACATGGGGGGCGGGCTCCTGTGCAAAAAGGGGCCGGACAGCCTAACGAATTGCGCCGACTCTCACAAGTCGGCGCAGGATATTGGGAGGACTGGACTGGGCCAGTGTCAGCGGCTGGATCAGGACTCGACCTCGTTGTCGCTGCGTCCATCCTGGCCGATAGCCTGGATGTTGCCCAGGGTGGTGTCGGCGATGGCGTGCAGGGCTTCGCGGGTCAGGAAGGCCTGGTGACCGGTGAACAGCACGTTGTGGCAGGCCGACAGGCGGCGGAAGACGTCGTCGGTGATCACCTCGTTGGACTTGTCCTCGAAGAAGAGATCCTCCTCCTCCTCGTAGACGTCCAGCCCCAGGGCGCCGATGCGGGAGGTCTTGAGGGCCTCGATGGCGGCGTTGGCATCGAGCAGGCCGCCCCGGCTGGTGTTGATGATCATCACCCCATCCTTCATCTTGGCGAAGGCCTCCTTGTTTAGCAGGTGGTAGTTCTCCTTGAACAGGGGGCAGTGCAGGCTGATGACGTCGGACTGGCGCAGCAGGGTGTCGATGTCCACGTACTCGGCGCCGAGATCGATGGCGGCCTGGTTCGGGTAGGGGTCGCTCACCAGCAGGCGCATGCCGAAGCCCTTGAGGATGCGCAGGGTGGCGATCCCTATCTTGCCGGTGCCTATGATGCCGGCGGTGCGGCCGAACATGTTGAAGCCCACCAGCCCTTCCAGGGAGAAGTTGGCGTCCCGGGTGCGCTGGTAGGCCTTATGGATGCGGCGGTTGAGGGTCATCATCAGGCCCACAGCGTGCTCGGCGACCGCCTCGGGGGAGTAGGCGGGCACCCGCACCACTTTCAGCCCCAGCTCCCTGGCGGCGACCAGGTCCACGTTGTTGTAACCGGCGCAGCGCAGGGCGATCACCTGGGTGCCATGCTGGGCCAGCTCGGTCAGCACCTCCCGGTCGGCGTCATCGTTGACGAACAGGCAGACCACGGGGAAGCCGTGGGCGAGACGGGCGGTCTTGGCCTCCAGCCGCACATCGAAAAATTCCAGGTCGAAGCCGTACTGCTCATTGGCCTGGTGAAAGTGTTCCTTGTCGTAACTCTTGGTACTGAATAGGGCGACGCGCATGGCGGTTCTCCAACAACGTGAGGGTTGTGGTTAATTTACAACAAGGCGGCGGGCGCGGCACCAGAAACCGGCGCCGGGTCGCCCCCGGGGCGAGCGGCAATATGCCGGGGGCGGCGGCTGCCCCGACTCACTCCAGCTCCACCGGCGGGCGGAAGGTCATCTCGTGCATCATCACGTCCTCCGGCAGGGTGAGCAGATGGACCAGGGTGCGCGCCACGCTGGCGGGCTGCATGTATTGCGGCCTGGCCTGGGGGCGAAAGCCGGTGTCGGTGCCGCCCGGATAGAGGGTGGTGACCCTGATGCCGTGGGGCTGGGCCTCCTTCATCATCACCTGGCTCAGGCCGGCGAGGCCCTGCTTCATGGCGGTGTAGACCCCCATGGTTTCGCTGCTGCGCTTGGCGACCGTGCTCACCACGTTGATCAGGTAGCCACGGCCACGGGGCTGCATCGACTTGAGGGCCTCCCGGGCCAGCAGATAGGGGGCGCGCAGGTTGATGGCGTACTGCTGGTCGAACTCCTCCAGGCTGGTCTCCACCAGGGGGGCCTTGCGGCTGTTCATGCCGGCGTTGTTGATGAGCACGTCGATGGGGCCGAGGGCCTGCTCGGCACTGGCGTAGAGGGCGAGCAGGGCGGCGGGGTCGGCCAGGTCCGCCGTCTCACCCAGGCAGCCCGTCGCCTGCTTGAGGCGGGTGAGGGCCTCCTGGTTGCGACCGGTGGCAAACACCTGGTAGCCAAGCCGGGTCAGCTCCTCGACCAGGGCATACCCTATGCCGCTGGTGGCGCCGGTCACCAATATGGTCCGATACATCTGCAACTCCCTCCGTGTGAATGTGACAGGCCCGGTGGCTCAGCCCCAGGGCATGATGGGCACGGCGCTGACCGCGCTCTTGTAGGAGCCATCGATCAGCTTGGTGCTGTAAGTGAGATAGACCAGCCCATTGCGCTTCTCGTCGTAAAAGCGCACCACCTTCTGCTCCTTGAACACCAGGGAGGTGTTGACGTCGAACACCTCCTCCCCCTGCCTGAGCTTGTCCGGCACGGCGATGGGGCCGGTCTGGTGGCACGAGAGGGAGGCGTGCGAGGGGTCTTCTGCCAGGCCGAGGCCGCCCTTGACGCCCCCTGTCTTGGGACGGGCCAGATAGCAGGTGACGCCGGCGATGTCCGGATCGTCGAAGGCCTCGATCACTATCTTGTGGTTGGGGCCGAGCAGCTTGAAGGCGGTGCTCACCTCGCCGACGGTGTCGGCCTTGCCGTGGGCCAGGGCGGGCAGCAGCAGGGCGCAGGTCAGCAGTGTGTTCAGGAAACGCATGGGTCTCTCCATATCGGCATCAATAACGGATGGGCAGCGGTCGTTACTGACCTTGGCTGGGAGGATAGTCCCAGTAGTGGGCCGGAATGCTGCGCAGCAAGGGGGTCATGTCGGGGTTGGCCAGCTGTATGGTGGTGCGACCGGCCAGGTTGGCGTTGGCCAGGGCGGTGCGGATGGCCGGACTCTCCCGAAAGAAGCGCAGGAAGCTGCCGTCGGCATAGGCGGATTCCAGTCCCCGGGTCAGCGCCTTGGCCAGCTTGGGATGGCGAGGGCTGACGAAGAAGAACTCGGCGAAGGGGTAGCGGATCAGCAGGTGCTGCTCCACCACCAGGTTGGGATACTGGCCGGCGAGCTCCCGCTGCTCGGCGAAGATCTCCACCAGGCTGCGGGGGAAGAAGTCGAGCCGGCCGCCGTCGTTCATCAGTCGAAACAGGTTGCTGAAGCGGGTCATGTAGGTGGGGATGCCCGCCTCCTGATAGACCCGGTTGTCGGCCCAGCCGATGCCCTGGGCGGCCCGCATCTTCCTGAGCTGTTCCAGGTTCGTTATCTGGCTGAACTTCTCCTGATCCTTCTCGTGAATGAAGGCGATGCGCAAGCCTTCGAGACCGCGAAACAGCGGCACGGGCACGGGCAGCAGGGCCGACTCCAGGGCGCTGGACGTCCCCATCCAGAACACATTGATCGCTTTGCCCTCTCGCAGCTGCTGTTGCAGGGTGAACTGGTTCAGATCCACATCGACCTGCTCTATCCGAAACGCCTGGCCGGAGTGGCGCAGGGCGAGATCCAGCAACTTGAGCTGGTAGTCGCCGTCCAGCTGGTTGACGGGGCGTTTGGGGGTCTTGACCACGAGATCTTGCGCCTGCGCCAGCAAGGGCAGGCACAGACACAGGGTGATGAGCCATTTCACTGTCTGCACTCCTGAAACAACCTGAAAACAGTCCGGAGTCTAACAGAATAACGGGTCAGCGCCTCGTGCCAGGGCGGTAGTGTGGGGCAAATCGGGAGGGGGTCGGGTGAGGATGGCCAAATGGCCAGGTCCCCGGCGGGCAGCCGGGGGCCTGGCGCGCATCAGGCGACGCGGCGGAACACGTGAGTATCGTTGAACTCCTTGGTGCTCTGGCACTCGAGGCAGTAACGGGACTCCGGGCGAGCCTGCAGACGCTTGAGGGCGATCTGCTCACCGCAGGACTCGCAGTAGCCGAAGTCACCTTCGTTGATGCGGCGCAGCGCCGCCCTCAGCTTGCGCAGGTGCAACTTGTCGTGCTCGATGCGATTGAGTTCCAGGCGGCGGGCCTCTTCGATGCTGGCCCGGTCAATTTCATCGGCCATCTCGTTGGTATCGGTGGCGATGGCCTGGCTGGCCTGGGAGTTGAGGCGCTCTTCGAGCTCGGCAATGTGCCCCTCTATCTGTCCCGTGTAGTAGGCCAGTTGGTCTTCTGTCATGAAATCACACATAAGGTTTACCAGTCAGTTTCTAACCCAATTTTCCGTAGTTATGGGGGCGGTCTGCATCCAGTCCAAGCCCTGTGTCCTCGATTTACCGCAGATGGCGACGAAAAGCGTGCAAATCAGGGCGGGCCTTGTACCAAAAAAACGCCGGCAAGCAAAGCGCAGTGCGCGAAGAGTGTGCGCCCTTGCAAATAATCGGCGGGGAGAAGACGGGTTCTGACTGAGGATGGCGGGCTGCGACGAGCCGCGTCGGCAGGGAGATGCGCCCCTGTCTGTTCGAGGCTGGGTGTTTAGTATTTTGTATCGATTTGGCCGTTATTCAGACAATGACTTGTGCTTTTTTAAACAGAGCACCTTGACAGGCGCCACAGCGGCGGGCTTTTATGGAGGCGGACATTACATATCTGCAACAGGGGTGTTCCATATATTAGACACCCCTGCCAATGGCAACCGTCAAGTCGGGGTTTAACATGGACAGTATCAAGGGTTGGATGGATGCCAACCGCATCACGGAAGTGGAGTGCCTGATCCCGGATTTCACCGGCAACGCCCGGGGAAAGATCATTCCGGCCAGCAAGTTTCTGCGTGAGGGGGGCATGCGCCTGCCCGAAGTCATCTTCATCCAGACCGTCACCGGCGACTACCCGGACGACGACAGCATGATAGATCCGCTGGAGCGGGACATGCACCTCTTCCCCGACCCCAACACCATTCGCTTCGTGCCCTGGGCGCTGGAACCCACCGCCCAGGTGATCCACGACTGCTTCGACACCAGCGGCAACCTGATCGACATAGCGCCGCGCTCCGTGCTGCGCCGGGTGCTCTCCTGCTTCGACAAGCAGGGCTGGAAGCCGGTGGTGGCCCCCGAACTGGAGTTCTACCTGGTCAAGCGCAACGAGGATGCCGACTATCCCCTGGTGCCGCCCATCGGTCGCAACGGCCGCCCGGAGACGGCGCGCCAGTCGTTCAGCATAGATGCGGTCAACGAATTCGACCCCATCTTCGAAGACATGTACGACTACTGCGAGGCCCAGAACCTGGAGGTGGATACCCTGGTGCACGAGTCCGGCGCCGCCCAGATGGAGATCAACTTCCTGCACGGGGACGCCATCGATCTCGCCGATCAGGTGTTCCTGTTCAAGCGCACCATGCGCGAGGCCGCCCATCGTCACGGCATCTACGCCACCTTCATGGCCAAGCCCATGAGCGACGAGCCGGGCTCCGCCATGCACATCCATCAGAGCCTGGTGGATGGAGAAGGGCGCAACCTGTTTGGCACCGAGGATGGTGGCCACACCGAACTCTTCCTGCATTTCATCGCCGGCTTGCAGAAATACACCCCGGCGGTGACGGCCCTGCTGGCGCCGAACGTCAACTCCTATCGTCGTCTCACCTTCGGCGAGAGCGCCCCGCGCAACGTGCAATGGGGAGTGGAGAACCGCACCTGCGGCCTGCGGGTGCCCTATTCGGATGCCAACGCGCGCCGGGTCGAGAACCGTTTCGCCGGGGCCGACGCCAACCCTTATCTGGCCCTGGCCGCCACCCTGGCCTGCGGCTATCTCGGTATCCAGGAGCGGTTGCAGCCCCTGCCCGAGATGAAGACCAGCGCCTATGACCTGCCCTACAGCCTGCCCCGTACCCTGGAGGAGGCCCTGAGCCATCTGGAACAGTGCGAGCCCATCAAGGAGATGCTGGGGGAGCGTTTCGTTCAGGCCTTCGTCGCGGTCAAGCGCAAGGAGTACGAGACCTACTTCGGGGTGATCAGCCGCTGGGAGCGAGAGTTCCTGCTGCTGAACGTCTGACCCTGCTTTGGGGGAGGCCGCGGCTTCCCCTGCTCATATCGAAGGAACCGAGGAGCAATTCATGTCCAATACCAGGGAGTGGCAACAACAGGATGCCAGCCACCATCTACACCCCTTTACCCATTTCCAGGCCCTGAACCAGAAGGGCAGCCGCATCATCACGGGGGCGCAGGGGGTCTATCTCGAAGACTCCGAAGGGCGCAGGATCCTCGACGGCATGGCAGGTCTGTGGTGCGTCAACCTGGGGTATGGCCGCCAGGAGCTGGTGGATGCCGCCACCCGCCAGATGCAGCAGCTGCCCTATTACAACCTCTTCTTCCAGACCAGCCACCCGCCCGCGGCGCAGCTCGCCACCCTGCTGGCCGAGGTGACGCCGGCCCATCTCAACCATGTCTTCTTCACCGGCTCGGGCTCGGAGTGCAACGACACCGTGCTGCGCATGGTGCGCCATTACTGGGCCTGCCAGGGACAGCCGGACAAGCAGGTGATCATCAGCCGCCACAACGCCTATCACGGCTCGACGGTGGCGGGGGCCAGCCTGGGGGGCATGAAGGGGATGCACGCCCAGGGCGGCTTGCCGATCCCGGGCATAGAGCACATCGATCAGCCCTATCACTTCGGTGAGGGCCAGGGGATGAGTCCCCACGAATTCGGGCTGGCGCGAGCCCGCCAGCTGGAGGAGAAGATCCTGGCGCTGGGAGTGGACAAGGTGGCGGCCTTCATCGGCGAACCCATCCAGGGGGCCGGCGGCGTCATCATTCCGCCCGACAGCTACTGGCCCGAGATCCAGCGCATCTGTGACCAGTACGGCATCCTGCTCATCGCCGACGAGGTGATCTGCGGTTTCGGCCGCACCGGCCACTGGTTTGCCAGCGAAGGGTTTGGCATCAAACCGGATCTCATGTGTCTGGCCAAGGGGATCACCTCCGGCTATCTGCCGATGGGGGCCGTCATGGTGGGTGACAGGGTCGCCGAGGTGCTGATCGAGCAGGGTGGGGAGTTCAATCACGGCTTCACCTACTCCGGCCATCCGGTCGCCTGCGCCGTGGCTATCGCCAACATTACCCTTATGCAAAACGAGAGCATAGTTAAGCGAGTGCATGATAATATCGGCCCCTATTTGCAGCGGCGCTGGCGCGAGCTGGCCGATCATCCCATCGTCGGGGAAACCCGGGGCAAGGGCTTGGTTGCCGCGCTGGAAATAGTGCAGGACAAGCAGACGAACACCCGCTTCCCGGCCTCGGCCAATGCGGGGATGACCTGTCGAGAGTTCTGCTTTAACAATGGCTTGGTGATGAGGGCAGTCGGCGATACCATGATCATATCGCCCCCCTTGGTCATCACCGAGGAACAGGTTGATGAGTTGATCGATCTGGCCAGGCGCAGTCTGGATCTGACGGCGCAAACGCTGGCAGGCTAGCTTGCATCTGGCCAGATGGTCGTGCGCATACATTTGCTTAGGAGACAAGGATGATGTCTTTCAAAACGGGAATGCTGGCCGCGTCCATGGCGCTGGGGATGTTCAGTGCCGGGGCCATGGCCGATGACAAGGTTCTGCACGTCTACAACTGGAGCGACTATATCGCGCCGGATACGCTGGAGAACTTCCAGAAGGAGACGGGCATCAAGGTGGTCTATGACGTCTTCGACAGTAACGAAGTGCTGGAAGCCAAGTTGCTGGCGGGCAGTTCGGGTTATGACATAGTGGTGCCGTCCAACCCCTTCCTGGCCAAGCAAATCAAGGCGGGTGTGTTCCAGAAGCTGGACAAGGCCAAGCTGCCGAACTGGCAGCACCTGGATACCTCCCTGCTCAAGGCGCTCGAGCCGAGCGATCCGGGCAACCAGTACTCCATTCCCTACCTGTGGGGCACCATCGGCTATGCCTACAACATCGACAAGGTGAAGGCGGCCCTGGGGGCGGATGCGCCGGTGGACTCCTGGGATCTGGTGTTCAAGCCCGAGAACATGGCCAAGCTGAAAGAGTGCGGCGTCTCCTTCCTGGATTCACCGACCGAGATGCTGCCGGCTGCCCTGAAATACCTGGGCTTCAAGCCAGACAGCCAGGATCCGAAGGAGCTGAAGCAGGCCGAGGCGTTGTTCCTCTCCATTCGCCCCTATACCGCCTACTTCCACTCCTCCAAGTACATCTCGGATCTGGCCAACGGCAACATCTGCGTGGCCGTCGGCTACTCGGGTGACCTGCAGCAGTCCAAGGCGCGGGCGGTGGAAGCCAACAACGGCGTGAATCTGACCTACACCATCCCGAAAGAGGGGGCGGGCAGCTTCTTCGACATGATCGCCATCCCGGCGGATGCCAAGAACACCGAGGCTGCTCACACCTTCATCAACTACCTGATGAAGCCGGAAGTGATCGCCAACATCACCAACTTTGTGCAGTTCCCGAACGGCAACAAGGCGGCGACGGCACTGGTGGACGAGGCTATCCGCACCGATCCGGGCATCTACCCGAGTGACGAGACCCTGGCGAAGATCTACACCTTCCCGGATCTGCCGGCCAAGGTACAGCGCGTGATGACCCGCAGCTGGACCAAGATCAAGTCCGGCAAGTAACCGCAATACCCCTCCCGGTCCGCCGTTTGGCCGGGAGGGTACCCACGGGAGTGGGCAGACATAGACGCCGTATGGATGCGGAATCTCAATTTCCAAGGACATAAAGGAGTTAAGACGTGCATATTTCCAAGATGATAACCATGACCCTGACGCTGGGGTTGGCAAACGCGGCACTGGCCCAGCCTGTGGTGCATTTTTACAACTGGTCTGACTATATCGGTGAGACCACCCTCAGTGACTTCCAGAAGGCGACCGGCATCGATACCGTCTATGACGTGTTCGATTCCAACGAGACCCTGGAAGGCAAGCTGCTGACAGGGCGCACCGGTTACGACCTGGTGGTGCCGTCCAACAACTTTCTCGCCAAGCAGATCAAGGCGGGGGCTTTCCAGAAGCTGGACAAGTCCCAGTTGCCCAATATGGTCAACCTGGAGCCGACCCTGATGCGTCAGCTCGACAAGGCGGATCCGGGCAACCAGTATGCGATCCCTTATCTGTGGGGCACCAATGGCATCGGCTATAACGTCGACAAGATCAAGGACGTGCTGGGGGTCGACAAGATAGACTCATGGGCCTTCCTGTTCGAACCGGAGAACATGAAGAAGCTGACCCAGTGCGGGGTGGCCTTCCTGGACTCGGCCGACGAGATGATCCCGGCCGTGCTCAACTACCTGGGCAAGGATGCCAACAGCCATGATCCCGCCGACATCAAGCTGGCGGAGCAGAAGCTGCTGGCGGTCAGGCCCTATGTCACCTACTTCCACTCCTCCAAGTACATCTCGGATCTGGCCAACGGCAACATCTGTGTCGCCGCCGGCTTCTCGGGAGACGTGCTGCAGGCGGCCTCTCGGGCCGAGGAAGCGGGCAAGGGGATCCAGATCGCCTACAGCATTCCCAAGGAAGGGGGCAACCTCTGGTTCGACATGCTGGCGATCCCGAGCGATGCCAGCAATGTGAAGGAGGCCCATGCCCTGATCAACTATCTGCTCACCCCGGAGGCGATCGCCAAGGTGAGCGATTACGTGGGCTACGCCAACCCCAATGCCAAGGCGGGACCCTTCATGGATGAGAGCGTGCGTGACAATCCGTCCGTGTACCCGCCCCAGGCGGTGCTGGAGCGGCTCTATGTGCAGGAGGCACATCCCCGCGCCATACAGCGGCTGATGACCCGGAGCTGGACAAAAATCAAGTCCGGCACTTAACCATGGCGCCCGTCCGGGCGCCAATTGCTTTTTGGATCGACCCTCTGGTCACTATTTCAAGTCGGGAGTGAGTGGTAATGGCAATAGCCTCCAGTGCCTATAAGAAAGCCCTCGAGGGCAGCCAGCAACCCAAGGAGGTGCTGGTAAAAATTGACAGGATCAGCAAGCAGTTCGATGAGACCCTGGCGGTCGACAACGTCTCGCTGACCATCAACAAGGGGGAGATCTTCGCTCTGCTCGGCGGATCGGGTTCCGGCAAATCCACCCTGCTGCGGATGCTGGCCGGCTTCGAGCGCCCGACCGAGGGACGGCTCTTTCTCGATGGGGTCGACATCACCGACATGCCGCCCTATGAGCGCCCCATCAATATGATGTTCCAGTCCTACGCCCTGTTCCCTCACATGACGGTGGCCCAGAACATCGCCTTCGGCCTCAAGCAGGATGGCCTGGCCAAGGCGGAGATCGACGCCCGGGTGGAGGAGATGCTCAAGCTGGTGCAGATGAACCAGTACGCCAAGCGCAAGCCGCACCAGCTCTCCGGAGGCCAACGCCAGCGGGTGGCCCTGGCCCGCTCCCTGGCCAAGCGTCCCAAGCTGCTGCTGCTGGACGAACCCATGGGGGCGCTGGACAAGAAGCTGCGCTCCCAGATGCAGCTGGAGCTGGTCGAGATCATCGAGCGGGTCGGGGTGACCTGTGTCATGGTGACCCACGATCAGGAAGAGGCCATGACCATGGCCGAGCGCATCGCCATCATGCACCTGGGCTGCATCGAGCAGATCGGCAGTCCCATGGACATCTACGAGACCCCGGCCAGCCGCCTGGTGTGCGAATTCATCGGCAACGTCAACCTGTTTGACGGTCTGCTGGTGGAGGATGAGCAGGATCACGCCACCATCGCTTGCGCCGATCTGGAGCAGCCCATCTACGTGGGCCACGGCATCAGCTCCCGGGCCGAGAACAAGAAGGTGACCTACGCCCTGCGTCCCGAGAAACTGCTGATGAGCACCCAGAAGCCAGCCGATCTCGAGCATCCCGACTTCAACTGGACCAAGGGGCTGGTCTACGACATCGCCTATCTCGGCGGTCACTCCGTTTATCACATCCAGTTGCCCTCGGGCAAAATCGTGCAGGCCTTCATCGCCAATGCCGAACGCCACGGCAAGCGGCCAACCTGGGATGATCAGGTGTTCCTCTACTGGGAAGATGACAGCGGCGTGGTGCTGCAATCATGATGGCATTGAGACGACTGAAGCGATTGGGGGGGCGCCGGTTGGTGATTGGCATCCCCTTCTTCTGGCTGTTCCTCTTCTTCCTGCTGCCCTTCATCATAGTGGTGAAGATCAGCTTCGCCGAAGCGGACGTGGCCATACCGCCCTACACGGATGTGGTGAGCTGGGCCGATGATCAGCTCACCATCTTGCTCAACCTGGGCAACTATGTGCTGCTCGGCGACGATGAGCTCTACCTGGCCGCCTATCTGGGCTCCCTCAAGATGGCCTTCTTCAGCACCCTCATCTGCCTGCTGATCGGCTATCCCATGGCCTATGCCATCGCCCGGGCCAACAAGGAGAACCAGACGGTCCTGCTGTTGCTGATCATGATGCCGACCTGGACCGCCATCCTGATCCGGGTCTACGCCTGGATGGGCATTCTCAGCAACAACGGGCTGCTCAACGGCTTCCTGCTGAGCATGGGGCTGATCGACGAGCCGTTGCAGATCCTCAACACCAACCTGGCGGTCTATATCGGTGTGGTCTACTCCTATCTGCCCTTCATGATCCTGCCGCTCTACGCCAACCTGGTGAAGCATGACATGAGCCTGCTGGAGGCTGCCTCCGATCTGGGATCCAGCAACATCAACAGCTTCTGGAGGATAACGGTTCCCCTCTCCAAGAACGGCATCATCGCTGGCTGCATGCTGGTGTTCATCCCCGTGGTGGGCGAGTTCGTCATCCCCGAACTGCTGGGAGGCCCCGAGACCCTGATGATCGGCAAGGTGATGTGGCAGGAGTTCTTCAACAACCGCGACTGGCCGGTGGCCTCTGCCCTGGCGGTGGTGATGCTGGCGGTGCTGATCGTGCCCATCATCCTGTTCAACCGCAACCAGGCGAAGGAATTGGAGGGCAAGGTATGAAAAAGGAGCTGCTGATAGTCCCTCTGTCATCCCTGTTCAACCGCAACCGGGCTAAGGAATTGGAGGGAAAGGTATGAAAAAGGAGCTGCTGATAGTCCCTCTGTCATCCCTGTTCAACCGCAACCAGGCCAAGGAATTGGAGGGCAAGGTATGAAAAAGGAGCTGCCGATAGTCCCCCTGTCATCCCTGTTCAACCGCAACCAGGCCAAAGAGCTGGAGGGCAAGGCATGAAACGCATCAATTTTCCCAGCCTGATGCTGGTGGTGGGTCTGCTGTTTATCTACCTGCCCATGGTCATCATGGTGATCTACTCCTTCAACGCCTCCAAGCTGGTGACCGTCTGGGGGGGCTGGTCGCTGAAGTGGTATTTCGGCCTGCTCGACAACACCCAGCTGATGACGGCCGTGATGCGCTCCCTGGAGATCGCCTTTTACACCGCCATCGCCGCCGTGGCTCTGGGGACGGTCGCCGCCTTCGTGCTGACCCGGATCCCGAACTTCAAGGGACGCACCCTGTTTGGCGGCATGGTCACCGCTCCCCTGGTGATGCCGGAGGTGATCACGGGTCTGTCGCTGCTGCTGCTGTTCGTGGCCATGGCCCAGCTGGTGGGCTGGCCCGCCGAGCGAGGCATGATGACCATCTGGATCGCCCATACCACCTTCTGCACCGCCTATGTGGCCGTGGTGGTATCGGCGCGGTTGCGGGAGCTGGATCTCTCCATCGAGGAGGCGGCCATGGATCTGGGGGCCAAGCCGTGGAAGGTGTTCTTCCTGATCACCATCCCCATGATAGCCCCCTCCCTGGCGGCCGGCGGCATGATGTCGTTCGCCCTGTCGCTGGATGATCTGGTGCTGGCGAGCTTCGTCTCAGGCCCCGGCTCCACCACGCTGCCGATGGAGGTGTTCTCCGCGGTGCGTCTGGGGGTCAAGCCCGAGATCAACGCGGTGGCCAGCCTCATCCTGCTGTCGGTGTCGCTGTTCACCTTCACCAGCTGGTTCCTGATGGCCCGCGCCGAGAAGCGGCGCCGGGCGGAAATCTCCCAGATGCTGCAGATGCAGTCGGTGACCTGAGTCTGATAATATCCGCATTCTCTCGTCAATCAGGAGGATGAGAATGCGGATATCCCTCTTTCGCGGCCATGGCTCGGAGCTGGCCCCGACCCTCACCAGCGCCATCCACAAGTCCATCATCACGGATCCCGTTTTCTGCTCCTTTTTGGGGCTGGACGGAGACGAGCAGAGCGACCAACGCCACCACGGCGGCATCGAACGCGCCCTGCACTATTACCCTGCGGAACACTATCTCTGGTGGCAGACCTGGCAGCAGGCCATGGCGCTGCCCGAACCCGCCATCGCCTGGCAGCCGGCCGCCTTTGGCGAGAACCTGTCCGGTCTCGGCCTGACCGAGGAACAGGCCTGCATCGGCGATGTCTACCGGCTAGGCGAGGCGCTGATCCAGATCAGCCAGCCAAGATCCCCCTGCTTCAAGCTCAATCTGCGCTTTGGCTATGGCCAGCTATCCCAGGTGATGCAGCTCAGCGGTCGCTGTGGCTGGCTGCTGCGGGTGCTGGAGGAGGGCAGGGTGGCGCCCGATGCCGATCTGACCCTGGTCGATCGTCCCTATCCTGGCTTGAGTGTGAAACGCTGTGCCGACATCCTGTTCAACGGGGTGCGCAACGAAGACGATCTGCTGTTGCTGACCGACACCCAGGCCCTGTCGCCGGGCTGGCGGCAGCATGCGGCCCACTGGCTGGAGCACGGCCGGGTGGCGGATTGGAGCCGTCGACTGCTGGGGCCGGCCGAGTTCCGTCTGCCGCAATGAGGCAGCGCCAAGTTGCGGAGCGGACAGGTTTTTCCCCTCAATGGCCAGGATCGCCCAATAGTTGAGCGAATGGCGCTTTTTTTGCGGCTTAACTGAAAAAAGACTTGTGCCGAGTGCGGGGTTTAGGTAAATTCTCGCCCCGCAGACATCGGTGTGTAGCGCAGCTTGGTAGCGCACTTCGTTCGGGACGAAGGGGTCGGAGGTTCGAATCCTCTCACACCGACCATATTAGAAAAGGCCGCTCAACAGAGCGGCCTTTTCGCATTCTGACATCCGGCGCGGCCCGGTTCTGGGTCGCCGTCTGCTTCCTTTGTCTCCCTCCTGACAGGCGGGGCGGCTAGCCACAAAAAAGCGGGCCACCGCTCGGTGGCCCTGGGTGAGATCTGTTGCTGATCCCGTGATCTTTCAGATTGTCACTAGCTCGCTATGGGTCTTGTCTATGGTGCCCTCCTTGCGCGCCGGGCGCTCTCTCAGATATGCCAATGACTGTGCTGCAACGCCTTGAAGCTATGTTGTGGTTGCAGAGCCGCGTGTTTGGGATACTCGTTGATGAACTGTTCAATACCCTCCATCAAGCGTAACCGCAAGGAAGAGACGGGCTCGTGCCAGGCTTGCAGACAGAGGTAGCCAGGGATCAGCAAGGCCTGGTATTGCTCCTTGAGATCGTCGGGCCAAGGCTCGATATCGGAACTGGGGTGCAACAGGTAGTGAGCGGCAGGGGCGCGGGCATAGATGAACTGAATATGGGCCAAATCGCGTTGGCACAGCGTTTGACTGCCGATATGGCAAGTCAGATAGCGTCCTGTGTTCAGATCCAAGAAGTGACCACGTTGCCGGCAGGCGATGATGCGGTACCAAGGCAGTTGAGCGTCCGGGGCATAACCCTCGAGCTCCTGTTCAAGCCAGTGACGACATTCGGGTGTCTGCACCTCGTTGCGCATGGATTCAAGTTGCTGCAACAAGACACTGGGTGAAGCGACCGCCAGACTCGCACTCATCAATCTCTCTCCCTATCTGCATCACAATCCCGACCTCCAGTATGGACCGGATGATGGCGAGGGGGTAATTAATCCAATGATTAAAGATTGATTAAAAGCTCTGTTTTTATGCAGTCTCGGCGTTTAGCCCACCAGGTAGGTGCCGGTACCGAAGGCGATGTGGGTGCCCGCTTCGTTGTGCAGCTCCATGCGGGCGACGGCCACCTTGCTGCCGGCGCGGATGATGTGGGCGGTGGCGATGAACTCGCTGCCGCGGCCGGGTCGCAGGTAGTCGACCCTGAGGTCTATGGTGCCGAGGCGGGAGAAGCGCTCCTTGAGGTAGCTGGGGGAGAACTCCTCCAGCTCGTCGATGCAGGAGGCGGCGACTATCATGCCCCCCGCCACGTCCAGCAGCGTGGCGGTCACGCCGCCGTGCAGTATGCGGTGAAAGGGGTTGCCGACCAGCTTGTCATCCATCTTGATGCGCAGCTCGACCCTGTCGAAATCGTAGTGGGTCACCTCCATGCCGATCAGCTTGTTGAAGGGCATCCGTTCGGCAAACAGGTTGGCAATGCCACTGAGCGCCATCTTCTTCATCATCTGCTTCATCGATCCATCCCTGGTCAAGCCGAGTAAAAACTCCAACCAGTCTGCAACACATGGTTAACAGTCGCAATGGCAGGTTTATTGTGGGCGGCGGCTGCTTTAGAATGGCGACCCCAAAGGAGAGCCCATGACCGTCATCGCCGACACCCTGCCCGACCCTCAGCCAGAGAATCCCCTTGCCCTGCTGCAGGCGGTGTTCGGCTATCAGCAGTTCAGGCCGGGTCAGCTGGAGATCATCGAACAGATAGTGGCGGGGCGCGATGGCCTGGTGCTCAAGCCGACCGGCGGCGGCAAGTCCCTCTGCTACCAGATCCCGGCCCTGTTGCGACCCGGTCTGGGGGTGGTGGTCTCCCCCCTCATCTCCCTGATGAAGGATCAGGTCGATACCCTGCGGGCCAACGGGGTGGCGGCGGCCTACATCAACTCGGCCCTGAGCCGGGAGGAGCTGATCCAGCACTTTGCCGCCATGCGCCGGGGCGAGATCAAGATTGTCTATGTCTCCCCCGAGCGGCTGCTGCAACATGAGTTCATGGACAGGCTGGCCGAGCAGCCCCTCGGCCTGTTTGCCATCGACGAGGCCCACTGTGTCTCCCAGTGGGGCCATGATTTTCGCCCCGAGTATGCGGCCCTGGGCCGGCTCAAGCAGTGGTTCCCCCAGGTGCCCGTGGTGGCCCTCACCGCCACCGCCGACGAGGCGACCCGGCGCGATATCCTGCATCGCCTCGAACTGCAGGATCCCTTCGTCCATACCGCCAGTTTCGACCGACCCAATATCCGCTACAGCCTGGTGGAGAAGTTCAAGGCGGCGGAGCAGCTGCTGCGCTATGTCCAGGGCCAGAAGGGCAACTGCGGTATCGTCTATTGCTCCAGCCGCAACCGGGTGGAGGAGGTAGCCGAGCGCCTGGTGCGCCACGGCAGCAAGGCGGCTCCGTACCATGCCGGTCTGCCCCTCGAGCAGCGCCAGCGCACCCAGGAAGATTTCCTCAAGGATGACGTCGAGATAGTGGTGGCGACGGTGGCGTTCGGCATGGGGATAGACAAGCCCAACGTGCGCTTCGTGGTGCACTATGACGTGCCCAAGAATATCGAGTCCTACTACCAGGAGACGGGCCGGGCCGGGCGCGACGGTACCCCGGCCGAGGCGCTGCTGCTCTATGATCCCGCCGACATCGGTCGGGTGCGCCGCCTGCTCGACAACATCGAAAACCCCCAGCAGCTGCAGGTGGAGCAGTACAAGCTCAACGTGATGGCGGCCTTCGCCGAGGCGCAGACCTGCCGCCGCCAGGTGCTGCTCAACTACTTCGGCGAGTACAACGACAAGCCGTGCGGCAACTGCGACATCTGCCTGGATCCCCCCAAGAGCTATGACGGCACCGAAGACGCCCAGAAGGCGCTCTCCTGCGTCTGGCGGGTGGGGCAGGCCTTCGGGGTAGGCTATGTGGTGGAAGTGCTGCGTGGGTCGCTGAACCAGCGTATCAAGGACCACGGCCACGACAAGCTGTCCACCTATGGCATCGGTAAGGATCAGAGCCACGAATACTGGATGAGCGTCATTCGTCAGCTGATCCACAAGGGGCTGCTGACCCAGAACATCACCCGCAATCTGGTGTTGCAGCTGACGGAGGCGTCCCGCCCCGTGCTGCGCGGCGAGGTGACGCTGGCCCTGGCGGTGCCGCGCCTGCAGCCTATCTCCAGCCGCAAGGAGAAGCGCAGCGGCCTGTTGGACAACGCCAACTACGACAAGCGGCTGTTCAAGGAGCTGCGGGCCCTGCGCAAGCAGATCGCCGAGGAGGAGGAGGTGCCTCCCTATGTGGTGTTCAACGACGCCACCCTGGTGGAGATGGCCCAGCTGATGCCCATGACCGAGGCTGAAATGCTGGCAGTCAACGGCGTCGGCCAGCGCAAGCTGGAGCGTTTTGGCGAAGCCTTTATGGATCTGATCATCGACTACTGCCGCCGCTAGGGGGTCAGTTGGGGATGATTGGGTCAAGAGGAATGCCGATGACACAGAGCGAGCTGCAGGCCCTCGCTGGCGTCGGCCAGCGCAAGCTGAAGCGTTTCGGCGAAGCCTTTATGGATCTGATCATCGACGGCTGCCGTCGGTAGGAAGAGTCAGTGCGCCCGGCAGTCGGGCGCATGCTTCACTTCAAGCTGGCGTAATAGGCCGCCAGATTCGCCATGTCCGCCTCGTTCAGCATCGCCATGAAGGGGACCATCAGCGGTTCCTGACGGCTGCCATCCTTGAAGGCCTTCAGTTGCTTGAGCAGATAGGCCGACTGCTGGCCGGCCAGGTGGGGATAGACGGGGACGCTGGCCCTGCCATCCGCCCCGTGACAGGCGGCGCAGACCGCCGCCTTGGCCTTGCCCGCCTCGATATCGGCCGCCCTGGCATGATGCCCCCACGCCAGTGCCAGCAAGGGCAGGGCATATACCCATCTTTGCATCTTCTTCTCCTTGATATGAAATAGAACCATCGCCCGTTAGCCGGAACCGGCCGACGGCGGTATAACAGAGTGACACGAGCATACGCAGGGACGAATCGCACCACCATGAAGCTGATCAATAGTTTTGCCACCGAATTGCCCTGGGCCTGCGAGCCGGTGGCGCCCCAGCCCCTGGCCAACGCCCGCCTGCTGCACCTCAACCGCCCTTTGCTCGGCGCACTGGGGCTAGGCGAGGTGAGCGATGAACAGTGGCTGGCCTGCTGCGGCCAGGCCAGGCCCCTGCCGGGCATGCAGCCGGTGGCCCAGGTCTATGCGGGCCATCAGTTCGGCGGCTACAGCCCGCGCCTGGGAGATGGCCGCGCCCTGCTGCTGGCAGAGCAGCAGGCCCCCGATGGCCAGCGCTGGGATCTGCATCTGAAAGGGGCGGGCAAGACGCCGTTTTCCCGCTTCGGCGACGGCCGCGCCGTGCTGAGATCCAGTATTCGCGAATACCTGGCCTCCGAGGCGCTCCATGCCCTCGGCATCCCCACCACCCGCGCCCTGGTGCTGGTGGGCAGCGACGAGCCCGTCTATCGCGAGACGGTGGAGACGGGGGCGACCGTGCTGCGCACCGCGCCGAGCCACCTGCGCTTCGGCCAGTTCGAATACTTCGCCTGGAGCGGCCAGGGGGAGAAGATCCCCTTGCTCATCGACTATCTGCTGCGCCACCACTTCCCCGAACTGGAGAGTGGCGCCGAGCTGTTTGCCGAGGTGGTGCGCCGCACCGCGCGGCTCATCGCCAAGTGGCAGGCGGCCGGGTTTACCCATGGGGTGATGAACACGGACAACATGTCCATTCTGGGGCTGACCCTGGATTACGGCCCTTACGGCTTCATCGACGGTTACGAGCCCGATTTCGTCTGCAACCATACCGACAGCGGTGGTCGCTATGCCCTCAGCCAGCAGCCGGCCGTGGGCTACTGGAATCTGCAGAAGCTGGCCCAGGCCCTGGCGGATCATGTGGACGGGGAGGCCCTGGCAGCGGCCCTCGGCCAGTACGAGCATCAGCTGATGCTGCACTACTCCGAGCTGATGCGCGCCAGGCTGGGGCTGCTGACCTGGGAGGACGAGGATCCCGCCCTGTTCCGTCAGATGTTCCAGCAGCTGGCGGCGGGCAAGATTGATTACCACCTCTTCCTGCGTCGCCTCGCCCTGGTCGAGGCGAGCGGGCCCTGGCCTGTCTCCCTGCTGGCGTTGTTGCCGGATGCCGCCTCCTGGCAGGGCTGGCTCGACGCCTATCGGGCGCGCCTGGCCCGGGAGGGGAGCGAGGATGCGGCCCGCAAGGGGCGGATGAATGCCGTCAATCCCAAGTATGTGCTGCGCAATGCCCTGGCCCGGCAGGTGATCGAGGCCGCCGAGGGGGGCGACATGGCGCCGTTTGAGCGGCTTTATGCGGCGTTGCAGCATCCCTATGACGAGCAGCCCGAGTTCGAGGCGTTTGCCACCCCGCATCCTGACTGGTATCTGGGGGAAGCACTCTCATGCAGCAGCTGAGCCCGGGGCGGACAAGAGGAGGAGAGCCATGTCAGTGCACTGGCAGGTGACGGGCAGGGATGAGGAGGCCGGCATACTGCTGCTGGGCCATCCTGCTCTGGATTGGGACAGCTTCCCCGTCCTGGCACAGGAGTTGCTGGCCGAGTGGGAACTGATCCCCTTGCAGCGGGACAGCGGCGCCGATCGCCACTGTTGGCAGCTGGCGTTCGAGGCGTGCCGCCTCTGGCTGCACTTCGAGCATCACAGCGGCTGCTGGCTGAGTGCCGACGACGAGGAGGGGAGGGCGACCCTGGGCTGGTTGGCCAGACAGCACAAGGATTGAACTATGGCGTTGGGGGCGTATAATGCCGCCCCTCAATTAGCGCCATGGTGGCGCTATGGGTTCCCTAACCCCATTAACCAAAAAGGTCACAATATGAATCTGACCCCTGCTCAGCACCAGACGGCGCTGACGCGCCTCGCTTTGTTCCACATCCTGATCATCACCAGCAGCAACTATCTGGTGCAGCTGCCGATCACCCTCTTTGGCTTTCACACCACCTGGGGGGCGTTCAGTTTCCCCTTCATCTTCCTGGCGACCGATCTGACGGTACGGATATTCGGCCCGGGCCTGGCCCGCGCCATCATCCGCAGGGTGATGCTGCCGGCGCTGGCGGTCTCCTATGTGCTCTCGGTGCTGTTCTTCGAGGGCAGCTATCAGGGGATGGGTCAGCTGGCGGAGTTCAACCTCTTCGTTGCCCGGATAGCGTTGGCCAGCTTCATGGCCTATCTGGTGGGCCAGTTCATGGACGTGGTGGTGTTCAACCGGCTGCGGCAGCGCGGGGCCTGGTGGGTGGCACCGGCCGCCTCGACCCTGATCGGCAACCTGGTCGATACCCTGGCCTTCTTCAGCATCGCCTTCTGGCGCAGCACGGATCCCTTCATGGCCGAGCACTGGGTCGAAATAGCGACCGTGGACTATGTCTTTAAGCTGCTGATAAGCCTCGGCCTGTTCGTGCCCCTCTATGGCGTCCTGTTGCGCTATCTCAGTCGCAAGCTGGTGGGCCCTGCCCATGGGGAGGGGTTGTCGGCGACCTCCGGCATCTGATCGTCGACTGACGACTCAGGCATCGCCATTGGCCATCCCAGGGTGGTCAATTTTTTTGCAAGATTGGAAAATAAGGGTTGCCAAGTTAAATGAGAATGATTATTGTTAACTTGCGTTCCGGGATAGGCCCCATTCGTTCCAACATGGTGACTTCTTGTGAAAGCACGACATTGCTCACATTGCTTCCAGTTATAGGGCCAGTATTTCTGGCCCTCTTTTTTTGCCCCACTTTTGCTGTTTCTCCCTCTTTTTCCGCCGTCTTCCCATAAAAAATGGGAGCCAGCGGCTCCCATCTCTTCCGGCCGGACAAGGCCTATTCGATATCCAGCGGATCCGGGGAGAGGATCACCCCAGTGGTATCTGCGTAGAGGTGGTCATCCGGCAGGAAGGTGACGCCGCCGAAGTTGACCGGCAGATCCGTTTCACCCACTTCCTTGCGATCGGCACCGACCGGGATGGCGGCCAGGGCCTGGATGCCGATATCCAGATCTTCCAGCACGTCTACCTCGCGCACGCAGCCGTAGCAGACGATCCCTTCCCACTCGTTTTCTGCCGCCGTGGTGGCGATCTCGCCGTCGATCAGCGCCCGGCGCATGGAGCCGCCGCCATCGATCAGCAGCACGCGGCCGACGCCGTTCTCCTTGACCATCTCACGGATCAGGCCGTTGGATTCGAAGCATTTGACCGTGGTGATGACACCACCGAAGGAGGCGCGTCCGCCGAAGGAGCAGAGCATGGGTTCGAGTACATCAACCATGTCCTGATAGATGTCGCAAAGTTCTGAAGTGTTGTATTCCATTGTGTCAGTCCACCGCTGGAAACAGGTGGATCCAGTATAAGGACTGAGACCGGCATTTCAATGAATATTCCTTGAACAACAAGTGGCTGGCGCCCACCCGCCGGCTGCTGGCGCCGCGCCCTGCCCCTATCAAGGCCTCATCAGGCCGATGCCCTCCGCCCCGGGGCCACTTCCCCAAACCAGGCGAGCTGGTCGGCCAGGGTCACCACCGAGCCCACCATGATGAGGGCCGGGCTCTCGACGCCTTGCGCCAGCGCGGGCAACTCATCGAGGGTGCCGCGAATGACCCGCTGGCTGGGCTGGGTGCCGCGCTCGATGAGGGCCACCGGGGTGTTGCCCCCCTTGCCGTGGGCCAGCAACTGCTCGCGGATAGTGGCGCAAGAGGAAAGCCCCATATAGAACACCAGGGTCTGTTTGTCTCTGGCCAGCAGCGGCCAGTCGAGATCCTGGGCGCCCCCCTTGCCGTGGGCGGTGACAAAGCGCACGCTCTGGGCGTGATCCCGGTGGGTCAGGGGAATGCCGGCATACGCCGCGCAGCCGCTGGCCGCCGTGATCCCCGGCACCACCTGAAAGCCGATGCCGCTACCGACCAGCGTTTCCAGCTCCTCGCCACCACGGCCGAAGATGAAGGGGTCACCCCCCTTGAGGCGCACCACCCGTTGCCCCTTCTTCGCCTCGTCCAGCAAGAGCTGGTTGATCCCCTCCTGCGGCACGCAGTGGTTGCCCGCCTGCTTGCCGACGAAGATACGTTTGGCATCCCGGCGCACCAGCGCCATCACCTCGTCCGAGACCAGCCGGTCATAGACCACCACGTCCGCCTGCTGCATCTGGCGCAGGGCGTGCAGGGTGAGCAGGCCCGGATCGCCGGGGCCGGCCCCCACCAGCACCACCTCGCCAGCGCTCTGGCTTTCGTCGGCAAACAGGTTGTCGGCCAGTTGGTGGGCAGAGGCGCTATCGCCGCGCGCCAGCGCCTGACCGAGGCGGTCGGCGCCGAGCAGTCGCTCCCAGAACTGGCGCCGCTCCCCCATGGTGGCGAAGCGGGCCTTGACCCTGTCTCTCAGGCCGCCGGCAAAGGCCGCCACGGCGCCAAGATGTTGCGGCAGCAGGGCCTCCAGCTTCTCCCGCAGCAAACGAGCCAGCACAGGGGCCTTGCCACCGGAGGAGATGGCCACCATCAGCGGCGAGCGGTCGATGATGGACGGCATGATGAAGCTGGAGCGTTTGGGGTCGTCCACCACGTTGGCGAAGATGCCCGCCTGGTTCGCGCTCTGGTAGACCAGGGCGTTCACCTCGCGCCGATCGGTGGCGGCCACCACCAGCCACTTGCCCGTCAGCTGCACTGGCTCGAATTCACCGGCCAGCCACTCGATGCTCCCGTTGGCAGCCAGTTCCGCCAGCTCGGGGTCGAGTTCGGGCGCCACGACTGTGAGGTGGGCACCGGCATCCAGCAGCAGGCGCGCCTTGCGCTCAGCCACCTCGCCGCCGCCGACCAGCAGCACGGGTTTGTTGTCGAGTCGGCAAAAGATGGGCAAGTAGTCCATGGGGCCTCCTGATCAGGCGGTTTGGGTCTGGCTGATGGTGGTGGTGGTGGCGTCGCTCACCGCGACCGGGCGCTCCGCCTTGGGGGTGGCATACCAGTAGCCGAGGCCCATGAAGAGGGCGCCGGAGACTGTGTTGCCCAGGGTCACCCACAGCAGGTTGTGGCCGATGCCGCCCAGGGTGTAGGCCTCGGAATGGGCGCCGAACCAGGAGAGGGCGAACAGGGTCATGTTGGCGACCGAGTGCTCGTAGCCGGAGGCGATAAAGGCCAGCAGGCACCACCAGATGGCGATGAACCTGGCAGCACCCTCGGTGCGCAGCGCCATCCAGATGGCGAGGCAGACCAGCCAGTTGCAGAGGATTCCCTTCATGAACAGGGTCAACGCCGGTGCCTGGGTCTTGGCCAGCGCCACCTTGTGCGCCAGGCTGCCCGCGTCCGGCAGCAGGCTGCCGCCGTAGGAGTAGATGAGCGCCACCGCGATGGAGCCGAGCAGATTGCCGGCCCAGGTCTGCGGCAGGATGCGCAGCAGATCGGCCATGGCGATCCTGCCCGTCTTCACCCCGAAGGTGAGGAACATGGTGTGGCCGGTGAACAGCTCGGAGCCGGCGATGATGACCAGGGTCAGGGCTATGCCGAAGGTGGCCCCCATCACCAGCGGACGGATGCTCGGATCCACCAGGTTGCCCAGGGTGAAGATGAGTATGATGCCCAGGCCCACATAGGCCCCCGCCATGGCGGAGCTGAGCCAGAAGCCCAGCTTGTCGCTGCGCTCGAAGCGGTTGATGCGGGCCGCGTTGGCGGCGCACTTGTTGATGGTTTCCGTATACATCTTTTGAGTCCTTGAAAGGGCTGCCCATGGGCAGCCCGGGCATTTTTTACCCCCTCCCTGCCTCCCCCTTGTTAAGGGGGAGGTGTTTTTTTGGGGGTGGGGTCTGATGTTAGACGGCGACCCAAACCTGCTGGTCGCGCACTTCAACGACATAGGCCGCAATCGACATGGCGGCGTTTTCGAGGCAGTGGCCGTCGCTCAGGCGAAAGTGCTGCTTCTTGAGGGGGCTGGCGACCCAGAGCTCGCCCTCGTGTTCACCTACGATGCCGCGTGACAGCACGTTGGCGGCGAAGAAGGGATCCCGGTTGTCGATGGCGAACACCTCGGCGGCCGCGCTAGGGCGGAACAGGGCGATCTGGCGACCCTCGATCAGGGCGCAGACACCGGTGCCCGGAAAAATCTCATTGAGTTGACAGGCTAATTTCATCATTTGGTTTCCACCTCGATCTGGTAGACGGGGATGCGCTCGGCCGGGGTGGCGGGTCTGTGCTGGTCGCGCTCGCTGACGAACTGCACGTCCGGGTCGCGCTTGTCGCTGTTGATGAAGTGGCTGAAGCGCTGCAACGCTTGCTCTTCGTTGAGGGTACGGGACCATTCGCATTCGTAGCTGTCGATCAGCACCTGGATGTCGCGCTCCAGGGTCTCGGCCAGCCCCAGCTTGTCGTCGACGATCACCTCGCGCAGGTAGTCGACGCCCCCTTCCAGGTTGCCGAGCCAGACAGAGGTGCGCTGCAGTTTGTCGGCGCTGGTGACGTAGAACATCATAAAGCGGTCGATCAACCGGACTAACGTCTCGCGGTCGAGATCCGAAGCCAGTAGGTCGGCGTGGCGCGGCTTCATGCCGCCGTTGCCGCCCACATAGAGGTTCCAGCCCGCGTCGGTGGCGATGATGCCGACGTCCTTGCCCTGGGCTTCTGCGCATTCACGGGTACAGCCGGAGACGCCGAACTTCATCTTGTGGGGGGTGCGAATGCCCTTGTAGCGGTTCTCGAGGAAGACCCCGAGGCCGACGCTGTCCTGCACGCCGAAGCGGCACCAGGTGCTGCCGACGCAGGTCTTGGCCATGCGCAGCGCCTTGGCGTAGGCCTGACCGGTCTCGAAACCCGCCGCCAGCAGCTTGCGCCAGATGGCGGGCAGATCATCCTTCTGGGCCCCGAACAGGCCGATGCGCTGGGCGCCGGTGATCTTGGTGTAGAGCTGGTAGTCGCGGGCCACTTCGGCCACCGCCAGCAGCCCTGCCGGGGTCACTTCACCGCCGGCCATGCGCGGGATGACGGAGTAGCTGCCGTCCTTTTGCATGTTGCCGAGGAAGATGTCGTTGGTGTCCTGCAGCTGGGTGTTGAGCGGGCTCAGCACATAGTCGTTCCAGCAGGAGGCGAGGATGGAGCCGACGGTCGGTTTGCACACCTCGCAGCCATGGCCGTGACCGTGCTTGGCCAGCAGCTCGTCGAAGCTCTTGATCCCCTCCACCTTGACCAGATGGAACAGCTCCTGACGGGAGTGGGGGAAGTGGGCGCAGAGGTGGTTGTTGACCTCGATGCCCTGCTTCACCAGCTCGGCGTTGAGCACCTGGCTGATGAGGGGCACGCAGCCGCCGCAACCGGTGCCGGCCTTGGTGTGCTGCTTGATGGCGGCCAGCGTGGTGTGACCCTCGGCCACCGCCTGGGCTATGTCGCCCTTGGAGACGTCGAAGCAGGAGCAGATCTGGGCGGTGGACGGCAGGGCATCCACCCCCAGGGTCGGCTTGGCACCGGCGTAGGCAGGCAGGATCAGGGTATCCGGGTGGCTCGGCAGCGGCAGGGCGTTGAGCATCAGCTGCAGCAGGTTGCCGTAATCTTCCACATCCCCCACCAGCACGGCGCCGAGCAATCGGCTGTTGTCTTCGCTCACCACTATCTTCTTGTAGACGCCGGCCTGGTCATCCTGGAACACATAGCTGTGGCTGCCCGGGGTGCGGCCGTGGGCATCACCGATGGAGCCGACGGAGACGCCGAGCAGCTTGAGCTTGGCGCTCATGTCCGCCCCCTCGAACCGGCTGTCGCCGCCGAGCAGATGGTCGACGGTGATCTGGGCCATCTTGTAGCCCGGCGCCACCAGCCCGAAGAAGCGGCCCTGCCAGGCGGCGCACTCACCGATGGCATAGATGTCGGGGTCTGAGGTGAGGCAGTGATCGTCGATCAGCACACCGCCGCGCTCGGCGATGGCCAGTTCGCTATAACGGCCCAGGGTGTCCTGCGGGCGGATGCCGGTGGAGAAGACAACCACATCCACGTCAAGGGCGCTGCCATCTGCGAAGGCGAGGCGGTGTTTCGCCTGCTCACCGCCGTGCATCAGGATTTCGCTGGTGCTCTTGCTGGTGTGAACCTGCACGCCCATGGACTCTATCTTGCGGCGCAGCAGCTGGCCGCCCTGACCGTCGAGCTGCTCCGCCATCAATACCGGGGCGAATTCCACCACGTGGGTCTCGAGGCCCAGCGCCTTGAGGGCACCGGCCGCTTCCAAGCCGAGCAGGCCGCCACCCACCACAACGCCGCTCTTGCCGCTCTTGGCGGCGCTGCGGATGGCTTTCAGATCTTCGATGGTGCGATAGACGAAGCACTCGTGGTGCTGACTGCCCTGGATGGGCGGCACCCAGGGGTAGGAGCCGGTGGCCAGTACCAGCTTGTCATAGCCGACCACAGTGCCCTTGTTGGAGTGCACCTCGCGGGCCGCCCTGTCGATTTTTTTCACCGCTTCGCCGAGCAGCAACCGGATGCCGTGCTTCTCGTAGAAACCGGGTTTGACGAGGGAGAGATCTTCGCTGGTGTGGTGGGAGAAGTAGGAGGAGAGATGGACACGATCGTAGGCGGGACGCGGTTCTGCACCGAAGACGGTGATCTCGAACCGGTCCGGATCGGATCGCTCGATCAACTCTTCGATGAAGCGGTGCCCCACCATGCCGTTGCCGATAACGGCCAGCCTGACTTTGCTCATGATTGCCTCTGATTTGGAGTAATAAAACATCATTCTGAAGCTAGGCTACCCAGTCGGCGGGGGCGGTCGATTGATGCAAATCAAGTGTCTATTTATATATCTCGTTAGGGGTAATTTCGATGCAATTCAATACTATATAAAAATAGGTATACCAGTTGATGATTTCTGCACTGGTCTGGGGCGAGGTATGGCGAAGAGAAAGGGCGGTTTACTGAGCGCAGGACAGTGAAAAGGCCTGCCCAAAAAAGACCGGTCTCGTGCTGGCGAGACCGGCATCGGCGAACAAGGGGGCGGGTCAGGCGATATGGCGGCGGAACATGGCCAGCGCCAGGGACAGGGAGACACCGGCGATGGCGAGCAGGGGCCAGAGCAGGGGCCAGGCCGCCGACCAGCCGAGATCCTTGAGGAAGACCCCCTTGAGCAGCAGGATGAAGTGACTGAGGGGATCCATGGCCGCCAGCCACTGGAACAATAGCGGCATGTTCTCGATGGGGGAGACGTAGCCCGAGAGGATCACCGCCGGCACCATGAAGGAGAAGACCCCGAGAAACGCCTGCTGCTGGGTCGAACAGAGGGACGAGACGAAGAGTCCTATCCCCGCCAGCGCCAACCCGTAGCAGACCATGCCTGCCATCAGCAGCGTGGTGCTGCCGCCAAACGGCACCTGATAGACGAAGCGGGCCGCCAACGCGACTATGGTGCCCTGGCCCACCGCCACCAGGATGCCGGGCACCGCCTTGCCCGCCATGATCCAGCCTGCGGTGAGGGGGGAGACCAGCAACTGATCGAAGGTGCCCTCTTCCCGCTCCCGCGCCACCGACAGGGCGGTGACGATAAGGCAGCCTATGGTGGTGATGATGGCCACCAGGGAGGGCAGTATGTGCCAGCTGAACTCTATGTTGGGGTTGTAGAGGTGGCGCACCGTGAGCTCCGGCAGCCCCTTGCCCTCGCTCTGCCAGCGGGCGATCACCTGACTGATGTAGCCTGCCGCCACCTGACCCCCGTTGGAGCGGCGCCCGTCGATGATCAGCTGCACCTTGGCGGTGTCGCCGCGCGCCAGGCGACGGGAGAAATCCTGCGGAATGATGAGGCCGATCAGGGCCTGCTGCCCGGTGATGGCCTCTGTCATCCCCGCCTCGCCCGCCACCGGCATGACGGTGGTGAAGGCGGGCATATGGGTGAGGCGCTCGATGAGCTCCCGGCTCTGCGTCCCCCCATCCTGGTCGTAGATGGCGAGCGTGTTGCCGGTCACCTCCAGGGTGGCGGCGAAGGGGAAGAGGGCCGTTTGCAGCAACACCGGCATGATGAGCAGGAAGCGTCCCTGGGTATTGCCAAGCAGGGCCTGCAACTCTTTTCGGATCAGCCACCAGAGTCGAGTCAGCATGTTTACTCCAGGGTGCGCCGCGTCTTGCGGGCGGTGAGGGCCAGCCAGAAGGCGGCCAGCAGCAACAGGCAGACGCCGTTGACCAGCAGGATGGAGAGCACGTTGCCCGCCTGGTAGAGGGTCTGCAACGAGCTCGCGAAGTAGCGGGCCGGGATCAGGTGGGTGATGGCTCGCAACAGCGGCGGCATGCTGGCGATTTCGAACACGAAGCCCGAGAGCATCATGGCCGGCAGAAACGCAGCCGTCAGCGCGGCCTGGGCGGCGTTGAACTGGCTGCGCATCACGGTAGAGAGAAAGAGCCCGAGCCCGAGGGCGCTGCCGAGAAACAGGGTGGTGAGCGCGAACAGGGAGAGCAACGAGCCGCGCCAGGGCACCCCCATCACGGCCACCGAGAAGAGCAGGCAGATGAGCATGGCGGCGATGCCGAGTCCGTAGTAGGGCAACAGCTTGGAGAGCAGCAGCTCTGTCTTGGTCACCGGGGTGGCGAGCAGGGCCTCCATGGTGCCGCGCTCCCACTCCCGGGCCACCACCAGGGAGGTGAGCAGGGCGCCTATGATGGTCATCACCACGGCGATGGAGCCCGGCACCAGGAAGTTGCGGCTCACCAGGGCCGGGTTGAACCAGGCGCGGCTCTCCACCGCCACCGGCAGGGAGACTCCCTCCCTGACGAGCCACCCCTGCCAGATCCCCTGCACATAGTTGGTGACGAAGTTCGCCGTGTTGGGTTCGGAGCCGTCGGTGAGCAGCAAGACCCTGGGGGTGCTGCCGCCCTGGCCCGCCATGGCACGGGAGAACCCCTCGTCGATCACCAGCAGGCCGCGGATCTCGCCGCGCTCAAGGCTGCCGAGCAGCGCCTCCTTGCTCGGACCGCCCTGGACCTCAAGGGCGTTCGAGCCGCGCAGGGCCTGTTCGAGGCGGATGGCCGGGGCGCCGCCGTCGGTGCGCCAGATGCCGAGGCGCAGGTGGTCCACGTCCAGGTTGATGGCGTAGCCCATCACCACCAGCAGCACCACGGGCATGATGAAGGCAATCAGGATGCTGCTGGGGTCGCGTACTATTTGCAGGGACTCCTTGTGGCACAGGGCCAGCAGACGGCGGCGGTTGATGCTCATGCGTCCTCCTCGCTGGCCTGCTCGACTAGCGTGATAAAGGCCTCTTCCATTGTGGGTAACGAAGAGGTTGGCAAGGAGGGGGGGTTGCCTCCGGCGGCACTGGCCTTGAGTTCGTCCGGGGTGCCGAGCGCCAGCAGGCGACCGCGGTAGATGAGGGCGATGCGGTCGCAATACTCCGCCTCGTCCATGAAGTGGGTGGTGACCAGCACTGTGACCCCGTGATCGGCCAGGGCGTTGATGTGGGACCAGAACTCCCGCCGGGTCACAGGGTCGACCCCTGAGGTAGGCTCGTCGAGGAACAGCAGCGGCGGCTCGTGGAGCAGGGCGCAGGCGAGGGACAGGCGCTGGCGCAGGCCCAGCGGCAGGGATTCCGCCTTCTGATCGAGCCAGGGGGCGAGGGAAAAGGCCGCCACCATGGCATCGATCCGCGTCTGCTGCTGGCGGCCGAACAGGCCGTAGATGCCGGCGAAGAAGGCGAGGTTCTGGGCCACGGTGAGCTGCTTGTAGAGGGAGAACTTCTGGGCCATATAGCCGAGGTGCTGGCGCGCCGCCGAGGGGCTGCGGGCCAGATCGATGCCGGTCACCAGCGCCTGCCCGCTGCTTGGGCGCAGCAGGCCGCACTCCATCTTGAAGGTGGTGGACTTGCCCGCGCCGTTGGGGCCGAGCAGGCCGAAGATCTCGCCGCGACGCACCGCGAAGCTGACGTCGTCGGTGGCGGTGAAATCCCCGAAACGCTTGGTGAGGCGGCGAGCCTCGATCACCGCCTCCTGGGAGACCCCCTCGGGCAGGCTGGCCTTGCGCATCAGCTGCGCCAGGCTGGATTCCCCACCCGGGCCGCCCCCCAGCAGATCGATAAAGGCATCCTCCAGCCTGGCCTGGGTCGGTACTAAGGTGCCCTCCCTCACGTTCAGCTCCGCCAGGGGAGGCGGCATCTGGTCCGGGTGCAGCAGCAGGCGTACCCTCTCCCCCGCCACAGTGCCGTCCATCACCGCCGGGTGGGCCAGGGCGTGGCGCAACAGGGCGCGCCGCTCCCGGCCGTCCAGTTCTCCGGCTTCCAGCAGCCAGCAGCGGCTCGCCATGGCTCCCATGAGTGTCGCCGGGGTGCCGCTGGTGCGCACTTCGCCGTCCGCCATCAGCAGCACGTGGTCGCACAGCTCGGCCTCATCGAGGTAGGCTGTGCTCCAGAGCACCGTCATGCCTCCCTGGGCCAGCTCGCGCACCATCTGCCAGAGGGCGCGGCGGGAGATGGGATCGACCCCGACCCCGGGCTCGTCCAGCAGCAGCACGTCCGGGGTGCCGAGCAGGGCGCAGGCCAGCCCCAGCTTCTGCTTCATCCCCCCCGACAGCTTGCCCGCCGGCCGTGCGGTGAAGCGGGCGAGATCGGTGAAGGCGAGCAGCCGCTCGAAGGTGGGGCTGCGCTCTGGCTCCAGCACGCCGCGCAAGTCAGCATAGAGGTTGAGGTTCTCCTGCACGCTGAGATCCTCGTAGAGCCCGAACTGCTGGGGCATGTAGCCCAGCCGCTGACGCAGGGCATCCCCCTCGCGCACCGGATCCAGCCCCAGCACCCGTATGGTGCCCGCCTCCGGCACCAGCAGACCGGCCAGCAGGCGCAGCAAAGTGCTCTTGCCAGCGCCGTCGGGCCCCACCAGGCCCGTGATGCCGCCGGTCGGAATGGTGGCCGAGATGGCGTTGAGAGCCACCCGTTCGCCAAAGCACTTGGTGACCCCGGCGAGCTGGATGGCGGCGTTCATGGCTGCAGCCTGACGGTGACCGGCATCCCCTGGCGCAGGGCAGAGTCAGGATCCTGCACCACGATGCGCAGCCGGTAGACCAGGTGGGTGCGCAGATCCGGCGTCTCCACGGATTTGGGGGTGAACTCGGCGGTGGGGGAGACAAAGCCCACCACCCCCTGATAGGGCTTGTCCGGCCTTGAGTCAGTGGTCAGGGTCACCCTGGCACCGCTCGGGAAGTGGCCGAGCCAGGGCTCCTCCACATAGGCGCGTACCCAGACAGGCGCGGTCAGGGAGAGGTTGAAGGCCGTTGCGCCGCTTTGCACCATGCTGCCGGTTTCGACGGCGCGAGTGAGGATGATGCCGTCGCTCGGGGCTGCCAGCACAGCGTCGGCGAGCGCCAGTTCGGCACTGGCGAGCGTCGCCTTGGCCCCTTGCAGCTCGGCATCTGACTGGGCGATCTCTTCGGGGCGATAGCCGGTTTCGAGCTGGGCCAGTTGCTCCCGGGCGGAGCTTACCTGGGCCCGGGTCTGATCCCGCTGGGAGCGGGCGCTGTCGAGCTGACCGCGGGAGATGGCGCCGGTGGCGGCCAATGCGCTCTGGCGACGCCACTGTTTGTCGGCTTCCAGGGCGGCGGCGTCTGCGGCGGCCAGGGCGGCCCGGGCCCGATCCGTCTCTTCCCTGCGATACCCCTTGTGGATCAAGGCGTTGGCAGCTTCGATCGCGGCCAGATTGGCGCGGGCGCTGTCGCGCTGGTGGGTGAGGGGCACGGGATCGAGACGGGCCAGCAATTGGCCTGCTTTTACGCTATCCCCCTCATCCACCAGCACCTCGCTGACCCTGCCGCCGACCCTGAATGCCAGGTTGACGTCGCGAATATCGACGTTGCCGTAGAGGATGGAGCCGTCGGCCGGACGGCCCTGCCACCAGAGGTAGCCACTGAGCAGGGCCAGCAGCACGGCCAGGATGGCGATTCGCTGTTTCATGTAGGATCTCCTTCCTTCATGTCAGTAGGACGCAAGCCGCGCAGGGCCCACGTCAGGCGTTGCCGGGCGGCCTCGGGATTGTCTATCTGGGACAAAAACGGCGCCGCCTCCGGAGGCAGCCAGCCGAGCTGGCGACCGCCACCGGCGATCACCAGGGGCAGACCGACCGACCCCATGATGAAGATCATCAGCTGCAGCGGGTGGCCCGCCACCAGGGATCCTTCCGCCTGCGCTGTGCGCACCTGTTCGAGCAGCAGCAGGGGATGGCGGCGCGGCAGGCTTAGCAGAAAGCGCTGGGCCGCGCTCTCGCCGGCCAGGGCATCGCCAAAGAGGTGGTTGATAAAGCCGCGCTGGCGCGCCACCAGACCGATCAGGGCTTCCATGGTGGTTTCGAACGCCGCCAGGGCGCTGGGGTAAGTGCCTTTGGCCGCCACCGCCTTGAGCTCATCAAAGAGGGGGGCGTACCAGAGCTCCACCAGCTCATCGATGAAGGCGTCGCGGTTGCCGAAGTGGTAGACGAAGGAGCCGAGATTGACCTCGGCCGCCGCCGCCAGCTCGCGCACCGTGAGGCCGCGCAGCCCCTTGTCGGCGGCGAGGGCAAGGCCGGTATCGAGCAGTTTTTGACGAGTGGGGTGCATCTAACAAGGCTCCTGCTGCACAGATTTTGATCTGAATTATACGCTCGTATAAACCCAAGGAAAGGGGGCGGGTCGATCTTTTTTGAACAAGGGGCGGGCGGCGCCTCACGGCTCTGCGTGAAGGAGGGAAAAGCCAGGTGCAGCGGGCCGGAACCCTCGGGATCCCGGGCGGCCGCACCGTGCTCCCCGAGCGGCCAGGAGGTGGATTTGCCTGCCGCCGGGGGGATCACCTGCCTGACTGTGGTGGCGGGCCGGCTCGGCGATCGTCTGGGGCGGCGTCGCCTGCTGCTCCTGGGGCTGGGGCTCTTTGCGCTGGCCTCATTGCTGTGCGCCCTGGCGCCGACCATGGGCTGGCTGATCGCGGCCCGTGCCCTGCAGGGGGTCGCTGCGGCCTGCATGCTCTCCCTGGCGCTGGCCATGGTGGGTCAGCTGGTGCCGCCGGCGCGGCGGGGCTGGAGCATGGGATTGCTCGGCACCCTGTCGGCCTGCGGCACGGCGCTCGGCCCCTCCTTCGGCGGCCTGTTGATCGGCGGATTTGGCTGGCAGGCTCCCTTCCTGCTGCTGCACCCCCTGGCGTTGCTGGCGCTGGGGTGTGCCTGGCGCGATCTGCCCCGGGACGGCTCCTCGCCACAACAAGAGGGGATGAACCTCGCGAGCCTGTCACTGCTGGTGGCGGCCCTGCTCTGCTACGGCCTGGCGCTGACCCTGGGGGGCGCCCTGGCCCTCTGGTGGGGGGCGGGGACCCTGCTGGTCACGGCCTCGTTCGTTCGCCGCGAGCGCCGCGCCCCTGTGCCCCTGTTGCCGCTGGCGCTGCTGGGGGCCCCGGGGCTTGGCAACGGCCTTGTCGCCAGTGCGCTGGTGGCCAGCGTCATGGTGCTGACCCTGCTCATAGGCCCCTTCTACCTGAGGGGGGTCTTCGGTCTCAGTCTCGGGACTGTCGGCCTGATGATATCGGGCGGGCCCCTGCTGGCGGCCCTGACGGGCATGCCCGCCGGCTGGCTGGTGGACAGGGCGGGGGCGACCCAGGTGGTGCGCCTGGGCCTGGGGCTCATGGTGGTGGCCGCCGTCTTGCTGGCCCTCCTGGACAGGGCGCTCGGGCCCCTCGGCTACCTGCTGCCCATCTTGCTGCTGACCGCCGGCTATGCCCTGTTCCAGACCGCCAACAACAGCGCCCTGGTGGGGGAGGCGGAGGGGGCGAGCCGGGGCGCCGTCGCCGGGCTGCTGACCCTGTCGCGCAACCTTGGCCAGCTGACGGGGCGGCGGGGTTGGGGGGCCTGTTCGCCGCCTTGGCGGGGCGACCCGATCTCGCCTTCGCGACGGCGGACGAGCTGGCGTTGGCGACCCGATCCACCTTCGCCCTGACGGCCCTGCTGCTGATGAGCGCACTCTGGCTGGCCGGTGGCTGGCGAGGCGAGAGGCTGGCCAGGGCCTGAGCCGAAACCCATAAAAAAACGCCTCCGGGAAGGGAGGCGTTTGTCTGGCGGGAGGGGGCGCGCTTACAGAATGTAGCGGCTCAGATCCTCGTCCTCGATAAGCGCCCCAAGGTGGGCGTTGACGTAGTCGGTATCGATGACGAAGGTCTCGCCGGACTTCTCGGAGGCATCAAAAGAGATGTCTTCCATCAGGCGCTCCATCACGGTGTGCAGGCGGCGGGCACCGATGTTCTCGGTGCGCTCGTTGACCTGCCAGGCCGCTTCGGCCAGACGGCGGATGCCATCCTGGGTGAACTCGATGTTGACCCCTTCAGTGGCCATCAGCGCCTGGTACTGATCGGTCAGCGAGGCGTTCGGCTCGGTCAGGATCCGCTCGAAGTCATCGGTGGTCAGCGCGGTCAGCTCGACCCGGATCGGCAGACGGCCCTGCAGCTCGGGGATGAGGTCAGACGGCTTGGCGATCTGGAAGGCGCCGGAGGCGACGAACAGGATGTGGTCGGTCTTGACCATGCCGTGCTTGGTGTTGACGGTGCAGCCCTCAACCAGCGGCAGCAGGTCACGCTGTACCCCTTCACGGGAAACGTCCGGGCCTGAGCTCTCGCCGCGCTTGCAGATCTTGTCGATCTCGTCGAGGAAGACGATGCCGTTGTTCTCGACCGCGGCGATCGCTTTCTGCTTCAGCTCTTCCGGATTGACCAGACGGGCCGCTTCCTCTTCGATCAGCGCCTTCATGGCCTCTTTGACCTTGATCTTGCGCTTCTTCTTCTGGTTCTGGCCCAGGTTCTGGAACAGCCCCTGCAACTGGTTGGCCATCTCTTCCATGCCCGGCGGGGTCATGATTTCGACGCCCATCGGGGAGGCGGAGAGCTCCAGCTCGATCTCCTTGTCATCCAGCTGACCTTCCCGCAGTTTCTTGCGGAAGATCTGGCGGGTGTTGGAGTTGTCAGCTTTCTCTTCCTCGCCCCAGCTGTTGCGCGGGTTGGGCAGCAGGGCGTCGAGGATGCGCTCTTCGGCGGCTTCCTCGGCGCGGTATTTCATCTTCTCCATCTCGGTTTCGCGCACCAGCTTGATGGCGGCATCGGTCAGATCGCGGATGATGCTGTCCACTTCCTTGCCGACATAGCCCACTTCGGTGAACTTGGTCGCTTCCACCTTGATGAAGGGGGCGTTGGCCAGCTTGGCCAGACGACGGGCGATCTCGGTCTTGCCGACACCGGTCGGGCCGATCATCAGGATGTTTTTCGGGGTCACTTCATGGCGCATCTCTTCATCGAGCTGCATCCGGCGCCAGCGGTTGCGCAGGGCGACGGCGACCGCGCGCTTGGCGTCGGCCTGGCCGATGATGTGTCGGTCCAGCTCGTGGACGATTTCTCTCGGGGTCATATCGGACATGATGGGGTTCCTGTATCCGGGGCGGGCAGGGCCCACCCCTTGGAAAATGGGGTTTGGCTGGCGGCCTTATTTGGCGGCCCTATTTCGCCGACTTATTTAGCTGAATAATCCAGCACTTCGATGGTGTGGTTGCCGTTGGTGAACACACAGATATCGCCCGCAATCTTGAGGGACTTCTCGACGATGCTCTTGGCATCCAGCTCGGTGTTCTCCAGCAGGGCGATGGCGGCGGACTGGGCGAAGTTGCCGCCGCTGCCGATGGCGATAAGATCGTGCTCCGGCTGCACCACGTCACCGTTGCCGGTGATGATGAAGGATTTGTGCTCGTCGGCGACGGCCAGCAGCGCCTCGAGGCGGCGCAGGGCGCGATCGGTGCGCCAGTCCTTGGCCAGCGCCACGGCGGCGCGCTCCAGGTTGCCCTGATGGGCCTGCAGCTTGGCCTCGAAGCGCTCGAGCAGAGTGAAGGCGTCGGCGGTGCCGCCGGCGAAACCTGCCAGCACCTTGCCGTTGTAGAGGCGATGAACCTTGCGGGCGTTGCCCTTCATGACGGTGTTGCCGAGGGATACCTGGCCATCCCCTCCGATCACGACTTGGCCGTTGCGGCGGACTGAAACTATGGTCGTCACTTTACTTACCTCGCTTGAGCCGATTCACGGCCATGACTGTGCATGAGAAGAGAGATGGGGTTGCCGATTGTGCTTTTCAACCCTGATCCCGTCGCGGGAGGCAGGGGAGGTGACACCCGGGAGCTGGATCGGCAGGATGGGTTTCAAGAGGGCCGTGGCTGGATAAAAAAAGGCGGCAGTGTGTCGCCACACCGCCGCCTTTCTTGTTGCGAGATCTCAGCCCTTGCGGGAGATGCAGCCGCTGATGCCGGAGCCTTGCAGCTTGCGGTTGGCCGCATCGACGGCGGACTTGCCGTTGAAGGGGCCCACCATCACCTTGTAGACGGCGCCATTGGCGCCATTGACCACCTGCAGGCTGGAGGAGAGGCCGGCGCCGAAGGCGATGCGCGCCTTGAGGGATTCCGCCGAATCCTGTGAGCGCAGGGCGGCGCACTGCATCATGTAGCGCCCCGTGTCTGCGGCCGCCGTCGCGGCGGGCTGGGCCTTGGCGGCCTGGGCACGCTCCCGCTCCAGTTCGGCGCGTAGTTCCCGCTCCATCCGCTCCCGTTCGGCCTTGCGATCGATCACCTGCACCTGGGCGCTGGCGACCGGTGCGCCGGTCGGCTTGGGCTGATAGGGCTGCACCTGGCCGATGGGGGTACCTGGCTGGGGTATGCTGGTCTCCACCGGCTTGGGCAGCTTGTCCGGTTGCAGCGTCACCGTCTCGGCGGGGGGAGGGGGCAGCACGCCGGGCTGGGGCGGCGGCTCTACGATGTCCACCTGCTTGTTCTCGAGCCGCTCGATATAGCTCCACTTCTCCTGGGGCAGTTCATGTCCCTTGGCCTTGGGCTTGTTGGCGCGCACCTGCTCTTCGATGGTGGGGGCGTCCGCCCCCTTGCCATTGATGAGGTAGAGGAAGGCGCCAAAACCGGCGACCAATACCCCCGCCAGCAGGACGGGGATCAGCGGAAAACGGCGGCGAGGCGGCGCCTTCTTGGCATTGCGACCACCGGCCCGTCTGCGCGAGCCACTCCCGACATAATCCCGTGTCGCCATGAATTACATGCGCTCCAGGGTGTGGATACCCAGCACGCCCAGGCCCAGTTTCAGCACCTTGGCGGTGGCGGCGCACAGCAGCAGACGGCTCTGACGGTCTTGCGGCTCGACCCCGTCCTTGTTGATCGGACAGGCTTCGTAGAAGGTCATGAAGTTGCCGGACAGCTCGTACAGGTAAGTACAGAGCAGGTGGGGCATGCCGCGCTCGGCCACGCCGTTGACCGCGTCGGAGAACTGGATCAGCTTCTGGGCCAGGGTCAGCTCGGCATCCTCGTTGAGCTGGATGCTGCCGCTGAGCTGGCTGGCATCGACGCCGGCCTTGCGGAAGATGGACTGGATCCGGGTGTAGGCGTACTGCAGATAGGGTGCAGTGTTGCCTTCGAACGACAGCATCAGATCCCAGTCGAAGATGTAGTCCGTGGTGCGGTTCTTGGAGAGATCCGCGTACTTGACCGCCCCCATGGCGATGGCGTGGACCACCTCGGCCTTCTCGTCGGCGGACAGATCGCTGTTGCGGCTCTCCAGCAGGGCGCTGGCGCGCTCTTCCGCTTCGTTCAGCAGATCGACCAGCTTGACGGTGCCGCCGGAGCGGGTCTTGTAGGGGCGGCCATCCTTGCCCAGCATCATGCCGAAGGCGTGATGTTCGAGGGGGACGGATTCCGGCACATAGCCCGCCTTGCGGGTGATGGTCCAGGCCTGCATCAGGTGCTGGTGCTGGCGGGAGTCGATGAAGTACATGACCCGCTCGGCGCCCAGGGTCTCGTAGCGGTACTTGGCGCAGGCGATGTCGGTGGTGGTGTAGAGGAAGCCGCCGTCGCTCTTCTGGATGATGACGCCCATGGGCTCGCCATCCTTGTTCTTGAACTCGTCGAGGAAGACCACGGTGGCCCCCTCGCTCTCGACCGCCAGCCCCTGGGCCTTCAGGTCGGTGACGATGGCGGGCAGCATGTCGTTGTACATGGACTCGCCCATGATGTCCTTGTTGGTCAGGGAGACATTGAGGCGGTCGTAGTTGCGCTGGTTCTGGGCCATGGTCATGTCGACCAGCTTCTTCCACATGGTGCGGCAGTACTCATCGCCGCCCTGCAGTTTCACCACATAGTTGCGGGCGCGCTCGGCGAAGGCGTCGTCTTCGTCATACAGGCGCTTGGCCTGGGTGTAGAAGGCTTCCAGATCCTTGAGCTCCATGTCGGAGGCGTGCTCGTTCTCCATCTTCTCCAGATAGGCGATCAGCATGCCGAACTGGGTGCCCCAGTCGCCGATGTGGTTGGCGCGGATCACCTTGTGACCGAGGAACTCCAGGGCGCGGGCCGCCACGTCGCCGAGGACTGTGGAGCGGATGTGGTGCACCGCCATCTCCTTGGCCACGTTGGGGGCAGAGTAGTCCACCACCACGGTTTGCGGCGCGGGCAATTTAACGTTGGCGTTGGCGCTGGCCACCATGGCATCGACCTGACCGGCCAGCCACTGCTGGTTGAAGAAGAAGTTGATGAAGCCGGGGCCGGCGATCTCGACCTTGGCGACGAGATCAGAGGCGGGCAGGTGCGCTATGATGGCCGCAGCCAGCTCGCGGGGGTTCTTGCCCGCCGGCTTGGCCAGCAGCATGGCGAGGTTGGTGGCCAGGTCGCCGTGAGCCTTGTCCTTGCATCGATCTACCAGCACGCGGGCTTCCAGCTCCGCCGGCAGGATGCCCGCGGATTTGAGATTGGCTACCGTCTGTTCAAGTAGATGATGAATATGCTCTTTCATGACTGACCACCGAGGTTATGCGTCGAAATATGACTGATATATAAGGGCGTGAATTTTACCCGCATCGGGCCGAGAAAACTATAGGAATGACCCTCCACTGCTGGGGCGGCGGATATTTCACTGCGTGGCGCGCAGGTTTGCAGAATATTGCGTTGTCGCCTGCGACTTAACCATTTCTACTGCATATGGAAGCAGCTTGTCCAGGCTATTTTCCCCTAATACCAATGGGGTTTTTTATTCCCACTTGGTCTGAATGATCTGGCCCGTTTCCGTAGTCGTATCAGAAGAAGACACACGAAACTGGATACCGACATGCAACTGGCGCTCTTCCCCCTCTCTGCTCATCTGCTGCCCGGCGGCGTCATGCCCCTGCGCCTCTTCGAGCCCAGATACCTGCGGATGATCGCCGAGGCCCAGGTTCGGGAGTTCGCCCTCTGCATGCTGGACCCCCGCCAGCCCGATGCGCTGCGCAACATGTACCCCATCGCCACCCGGGTGCGGATCATCGACTTCGACCGCCTGCCCGACGGCCTGCTCGGCATCAAGGTGCAGGGGGTGGATCGGCTGCGGATCCGGGATCTCTGGCAGGAGGGGGATGGTCTGAGGGTGTGTGACGCACAGCTGCTGCCGCCCTGGCAGGGTGGCCGCCTGCCCCAGGATCAGCGCAATCTGGCCCAGGCCCTGCGGGAGGTATTCAGCGACTACCCCGAATATGCCGCCCTCTATCACGAGCCGGCCTGGGACGATGCCTGCTGGGTCGCCCAGCGCTGGATCGAGGTGCTACCCATCCCGGCAGAGCAGAAGCAGTGGCTGATGGCCTGCGAGGATTATCGTCCCGCCCTGCGTCTGCTCAGCAACCTGCTGGTCACCAGTCACTGATCCGGCCCGGTGATCCGGGTCTCGTTTCCGAGCGTATAGCTGGGTACGTTTGCATTCAGGGTTAGGCGCCATGGCATATACTGGCCAATCACAATCGGTTCACAGCAGGATCTCGCCCCAGATGGACACAGCCCCAGGCACCCCGGATCTGAAGACTCAGCTGATCCGGGTCGCCGAGACCGCCGACAAGGTGGCCTTCGCCGCCCTGTTTCACCATTTCGCCCCCCGGATCCGTCACTACGGCCTGCGCCATCTCGGCAGCGAGGCCAATGCCATGGAGCTGGTGCAGGAGACCATGATGCTGGTGTGGCAGAAGGCGCGCCTCTATCACCCGGACAAGGGCGCCCCCAGCACCTGGATCTATACGGTGATGCGCAACCAGTGCTTCGACATGCTGCGCCGCCGTCGCGCCAGCAAGGAGGATCTCTGCGCCGAAGAGCTGTGGCCGCTGCTGGAGTTCAGGGCGCAGGAGGAGTCCCTGAGCGGTGGCGAGGATGCGGTGCTGACCCGCCAGATGGCGCACCATGTCGGGGCACTGCCCGAGCCCCAGCAGCAGGTGGTGCGTGGCATCTATCTGCAGGAGCTCTCCCAGCAGGAGCTGGCGGACAGGCTCGGCGTGCCCCTTGGTACCATCAAGTCCCGCCTGCGGCTGGCATTACAGAAACTGAAAGAGCAAGTGGAGCAAGGCCATGATTAAGATCCATCCGACCGACCCCATGTTGCGCGCCTTCGCCGCCGACGAGCTGCCCTTGCCCCTGGCCGTCGGGGTGGCCGCCCATTGCGAACTCTGTCCCGAATGTGCCCTGCGCCTGCGAGCCCACGAAGAGGAGCTGGCGAACGCATACCTGGCCAATGACTCGTGGGCGAACGACGCGCCGGCGCCGCCCGCGGCGGCGGACGATCCCGCCGAAGCCGGGTTCGATGCCATGCTGGCGGAGATACTGCAACAGCCGTTGGCGACGGCGACCGAACTCGCCCAGATTGCGCCCCCCCTGCCCGTGTTGCAGGTGGCGGGTCACTCATACCGCCTGCCCCGGGTGCTGGCCCGTCACCATGCGCCCAAGTGGCGCCATGTGGGCGCCATTCGCCAGCACAGCCTGCCGTTGGACGAGATGGGGGCCCGCGCCAGCCTGCTCCATATCGAGGCCGGTGGCCGCATCCCCGAGCATACCCACAAGGGCTATGAGCTGACCCTGCTGCTGGCGGGCACCATCGAAGATGGCGACACCTGCTATCAGGCGGGGGACTTCATCTGGCGCGACGCCCGCCACGCCCACAGCCCGCACACCCCGGACGGCTGCCTCTGCTACACGGTGCAGAATGCCCCGGTGCAGTTCACCAAGGGGCTGTCACGGTTGCTCAACGGCATCAGCCAGCACCTCTATTGAGCACCATGACGCCATAGAAAAAGGGACCATTTGGTCCCTTCTGCATTCCATGACGGGCGGCCGCTCAGGCGACAAACACCAGATAGACGACGAAGGCCAGCAGGAAGCGGTAGATGGCGAACGGGATGAAGTCGAGGCGACGGATCAGCGCCAGGAAGGTCTTGATGGCGACCATGGCGACCACGAAGGCGGTGACGAAGCCCACCGCAAACATGGGGAAGTCGGCCATGGAGAGGAAGTCCCGGCTCTTGTAGAGATCCAGGCCGCTGGCCGCGATCATCATGGGCACCGCCATGATGAAGGAGAATTCGGCCGCCGCATGGCGGCTGATGCCCATCAGCATGCCGCCGCTGATGGTGGCGCCTGAGCGGGAGAAGCCGGGCCAGAGTGCCAGACACTGGAACAGGCCGATACCGAACGCCTGCTTGTAGCTGATGTCGTCCAGGGTCTCGGCGGTGACGGCGGGGCGGAATTTCTCGGCGATGATCAGCAGGATGCCGCCCGCCACCAGGGCGTACATCACGGTCTCAGGGCCAAACAGATGGGCCTTGATCCAGCCGTGGATGGCGAGCCCGACGACCACGGCGGGCAGCATGCCGAGGATGACGTGCACCAGGGTGAGGGTGGCATGATCCTGGGTTGGTTTTTGACCGAAGTGAATGCCGATGAGCCCGAACAGCCGGCGCCAGAACATGACGACGACCGCCAGGATGGAGCCCAGCTGGATCACCACCTCGAAGGTGGCGGCCTTGGGCCCTTCGAAGCCCAGCAGATGGCCGACGATGATCATGTGGCCGGTGGAGGAAACGGGCAGGAACTCGGTCAGGCCTTCCACTATGCCCAGCACGAAGGCGACAAACAGGGCGTAGGATTCGGTCATGGTACAGATCTCTTGATGGATGGGAGCCGGATAAAATCAGCCCCGAGCAGGGTCGGGGCGGCCAATGATGGCGGAAAATCCCGCGGGCAACCAGAGAATATTGGGGGGACCGCTGCCGTTGACCGCCCTTGTCTGGCGGCCGGCCCCTCTCCATGGTGCAGGGCCAGGCCGCTGCGGCTTGAGTGAAATTGCCCCTGGCCTTGTCGCCGCCCCGTCACCTTCTGACAGTTCAGTCATGCCAGCTAGTCGCAGTTTGAGGATCCTTTCGTGCTGCTAATCCAGCGCAGACAGGATTTTTTGTTGCAGTTCCTCCTCCAGTGGCGGCTGCCCCAGGGCGTCGACGGCGCTCACAATCTGCTGCGGGCGGCTGGCGCCGATCAGGGCGCAGCTCACCACGGGATCGCGCAGCACCCACTGCAATGCCAGCTGGGACAGGGACTGGCCCCGCTGCTGCGCCAGGGCGTGCAGGGCGCGGATGCGGGTCAGCCTCTCCGCCGTGAGCTGATCCGGTGTCAGGAAGGGGCTGGCGCTGGCGGCGCGGGAATCCGCCGGGATCCCGTCCAGGTAGCGATCGCTGAGCAGCCCTCCCGCCAGGGGCGAGAAGGCGACCACTCCCATGCCGTGTTCGCGGCAGACCGGCAGCGTCTGCGCCTCGATGTCGCGTTGGAGCAGGGAGTATTTGAGCTGATTGACCAGGCAGGGGGTGCCGAGTTCCGCCAGCCGGGTCGCCGCCTGGGCGGCAAGCTCGGCCGGGTAGTTGGAGAGGCCGACATAGAGCGCCTTGCCCTGGCGCACCATGAGCGCCAAGGCCTGGCAGGTCTCCTCCAGCGGGGTGCGGGGATCCGGCCTGTGGTGATAGAAGATGTCCACATAGTCCAGCCCGAGGCGGCGCAGGCTCTGGTGCAGGCTGGCAAATAGGTATTTGGCGCTGCCGCCATCGCCGTAGGGGCCGTCCCACATCAGGTAACCCGCCTTGCTGGCGATGACGAGCTCGTCCCGATAAGGGGCCAGGCTCCCCTTGAGCAGGGCGCCGAAAGTCAGCTCGGCCGATCCCGGCGGCGGCCCGTAGTTGTTGGCGAGATCGAAGTGGGTGATCCCCAGATCGAACGCCTGGTGCACCATGGCCTTCGCCCCGGCGGGATCGCTCCCGGCGCCGAAGTTGTGCCACAGACCCAGGCCGATGCCGGGCAGGCGCAGACCGTGGCGACCCGCGGGGCGATAGGGCTGGCGCTGGTAACGATCCGGCGCGGCCAAGTAGTGCTCATCCATAAAGACTCCTTGCTTGGGGTGGGTTCATGACTCTGCCCCGATGAGTGACCCTGTATCCCCGGGCGGATTAGTCGGCGGCGATAAAGCGATAGCGAGTCTGGTGACGATAGCGCTGCCCCGGCAGCAGCCAGGGGTCGCCGAGCTCGGGCCGGTTCGGGCTGTCAGGCAGCTGCTGGGCCTCCAGGCAGAAACCGTCGTAATCCCGGTAGGGCCGGCCGTGGCGATCCGGCGTGCCGGTCAGCCAGTTGCCGCTGTAGAACTGCAGGGAGGGCTGATTGGTATGGACCTCCATCGCCAGTTGGCGATCCCCCGAGATGACCCGTGCCGCCCATGGCTGCTCCCCCTCGCCCCCATTGAGCAGGAAGGCGTGATCGTACCCCTTGGCCAGCCGCTGCTGGGGGTGGCTCAGCCACTCCTGGCCGATGGGGCGGGGGGCGCGCAGATCGAAGGGGCCCTCCACCGGCGCCATGGCCAGCGGCAGGCTCTGTTCATCCGTGGGCAGGTAGTGGTCTGCGTTCAGGCTGAGGGTGTGATGGCGGATGTCGCCGCCGCCGTCCAGGTTGAAGTAGGCGTGGCTGGTGAGGCTGACCGGGGTCGGGGCGTCCGTGCTGGCGCAGAAGTCGACCACCAGATCCCGCTGCTCCAGCCGGTACTCCAGGGTGACCCTCAGATTGCCGGGAAAGCCCTGATCCCCGGCCCTTGAGAGCAGGGCCAGCCTGATCCTGTCCGCCTCCTGCTCCTTGATCTGCCAGGTGCGGCGGTGAAAGCCGTCGCCCCCGCCGTGCAGGCAGTTGGCCCCCTGGTTGGCGTCCAGGGCCCAGCGTTCGTCCCCTCGCACCAGCAGGGCGCCGCCGATGCGGTTGGCAAAGCGCCCCGCCACGGCCCCCAGCCACACCTGCTGGCTGGCATAGGCCTCGTCGGCGCAGCCCAGCAGCACTTCACGCCGCCCCCCCGCCAGCGGCAGGGTGAGGGAGGTGAGGGTGGCACCAAAATCGAGACCGCGCAGGCGCAGCCCCTCTTCGTTTTCCAGCTCGAATGACGTCATGGGGTTGCTCATCGTCTGCCCGCCCCGGCGCTGGCGGAGCAGACGTAGCAAGCCGCCTCCAGCCCCGAGATGGCCGGGTATTGCGCCTCCACGGCGGCGATGACCGCAGGCACCCGCTCCGGGCGCAGCAGGGCCACCACGCAGCCGCCGAAGCCACCGCCCGTCATGCGCACGCCCCCTTCGCTGCCGAGCTGCCCCTTGATGATCTGCACCAGGCCGTCGATGGCGGGCACGGTGATTTCGAAGTCATCGCGCATGGCGGCGTGGGACTGGCCCATCAGCTCGCCGAGGCGGACCAGATCCCCTGAGGCGAGCGCCTCGGCGGCGGCCAGGGTACGGGCGTTCTCCCCCACTATGTGGCGGGCGCGGCGGTAGCAGGCCTCGTCCAGCCCGGCCTTGTCCGCCTCCAGGCGGCTGGCGTCGAGGTCGCGCAGGGCCTTGACCCCGTAGTGGCGGGCGGCGGCTTCGCACTGCTGGCGACGCAGGTTGTACTCGCTGTCCACCAGGCCGCGGCGCACGTTGGAGTTGACGATGAGCACGGCGAGATCCATCGGCATGGGGATGAGACGGGTCTCCAGGGAGCGGCAATCGAGCAGCAGGGCATGGTCCGCCTCGCCGCAGGCGGAGATCATCTGATCCATGATGCCGCAGTTGCAGCCGACGAACTGGTTCTCCGCCTGCTGGCCGTTCTGGGCCAGTTCGGCCTGGCTGATGGCAAGCCCCAGAGCCTCCTTGAAGGCCTGGCCTATGGCCACCTCCAGGGAGGCGGACGAGGAGAGCCCGGCCCCCTGGGGCACGTTGCCGGAGACCACGAGATCCAGGCCGTGCAGGACATGGCCGCGCGCCTGCAGGTGCTTGACCACGCCACGGATATAATCGCTCCAGCGCTGGTCCGGGTGGTGCTCGATGGGAGCATCCAGGGAGAACTCGTCGTGCTCCTCCCCGTAGTCGGCGGCGATGACCCTCACCCTGGCATCCTGGCGCAGGCCGATGGCGACACAGGTCTCGTAGTCGATGGCGCAGGGCAGCACGAAGCCGTCGTTGTAGTCGGTGTGCTCGCCGATGAGGTTGACCCGGCCCGGCGCCCGGACGCTGAGATCCTGGGGGCGGCCGTGGTGACGGATGAAAACCTCGGTCACGCGTTCAAACGGGGTCATGGTCATGCTTGGGCACTCTTGTAGTGGAGGGGGCTCAGGGCGCGCAGCCGCTCGGCTGCCTGCTCCGGGGTGAGGTCACGCTGGGTCTCGGCCAGCATCTCGAAGCCGACCATGAATTTGCGCACACTCGCTGAACGTAACAGGGGCGGATAGAAGTGGGCGTGCAGCTGCCAGGCCTCGGGGCAATCGGCGCGGGGCGGGGCGAAGTGCCAGCCCATGGAGTAGGGGAAGCTGCACTGGAACAGGTTGTCGTAGCGGCTGGTGAGCTCCTTGATCGCGATGGCCAGATCCTGTTGCTGCTCCCGGGTGAGATCCAGCATGGAGGGCACATGGGCCTTGGGCAAGAGCAGGGTTTCGAACGGCCAGGCCGCCCAGAAGGGCACCACCGCCAGCCAGTGGGTCGTCTCCACCACGAGGCGGGATCGGTCCGCCAGCTCCCGCGCCACATAGTCCAGCAGCAGGGGGCGGCCGTGTTCGGCCAGCCAGGCCTGCTGGCGATCCTGCTCCCTGGCTATCTCGTTGGGCAGGAAGTCGCTGCCCCAGATCTGGCCATGGGGGTGGGGGTTGGAGCAGCCCATGACGGCCCCTTTGTTTTCAAACACCTGCACCCATTCCCACTGGGCAGAGAGTTCGGCCACCTGGCTCATCCAGCTGGTGATCACTCCCTCGATGGCGGGCAGGGACAGCTCGGGCAGCGTCTTGCCGTGGTCCGGCGAGAAGCAGATGACCCGGCTGGTGCCCCGGGCTGCCTCCAGTTGCAACAGGGGATCCGGCGCTGCGTCGGTGGCCGGGGTGTCCTGCATCAGGGCGGCGAAGTCGTTGGTGAAGACGAAGGTGCCCTGGTAGTCGGGGTTGATATCGCCGCTGACCCGGGTGTTGCCGGCACAGAGGAAGCAGTCGGGGTCGTGGGATTGGGTGGGCGCCTCGCTTATCTTCTCCACCTGTCCCTGCCAGGGGCGCTTGGCCCTGTGGGGAGAGACCAGCACGTACTGGCCGGTGAGAGGGTTGAAGCGGCGGTGGGGGTGATCAACCGGATTGAACATCATCACTCCTCATTCGCTGATGACATGTATGGGGTGGTCGGGAAGCGGGCGCGCTCGCGGGCGGCGCCTCTCATCCCCCGGCAGTGTGAGGTGGGTGATGACCCGGGCTGCCGCGGTCGTCCGTGGTCAGCGTCTTCATCCCTGCCCTGTGCTTGACGGGTGTGAGCAGGAGTCTAGCCGAGCCATCGATGGGCAAACTGTGAGCTGGTTAGCAAATTTGTGTAAACGATTACACTTGTGTTCGGCGAAGCGCCATGGACATGAACCTTGCTTTCCCTGCCATCAAAGGGCTCGAGGGGGATCATGGCCGGCTCGCGCGCAGTGAAAAGCGTGAAACCAGTATGAGTTTCACCCAGGAGCTTGCCCCCTTGACCTGGTCTCGACCGCCACGGTTTCACGGGGAATGAGCGGCTCCCCAAGGCGAGCGCCCCGTCGCGGGTGCGGCAGGTCATGGTCGCGCCTGGCCATCCCTCCCATGCCGATGCGCGGGCCCTGATGCAAGGGGATTGGTACCCTGGCGGATGCCGGACGGGTGGAGTCGGGCCCGAACGAGGAAGAGGAGGCAGGTGCCACAGTCAACCTGCTCAACCCGATCGCCAAGGGGCTGCTCGCCACGGTCGTGCTGGCCTGTGGCGATGGGGCCGTCCTGGTGCTGGCGGGCAACGGCCACAGGATGCCGGAGGCGGTCTCGGTGGCGGGATTCGATGACATCTCTCTCTCCATGCCAGATGGCCAAGCTCTACCCCATCGAGCCAATGGCATGCCAGGCGGTCAAGTGGGGGCGGCCACTGTCGGCCGGGGAAGCACAGACGTTGCAGAGCGCAACTCTGCCTCGGCGCTGATCCATCGTCACTCGACCGCCCCGCCCGGATGGTGCGTCAGCACTGGCGCAGACTGCGGCGGGCTCTGCGTCGCCCCCTCGTCTCACCCTGCTCCGTCGGGGGTCGGGCTCTGCGTCGCCCCCTCGCCTCGCCCTGCTCCGTCGGGGGTCGGACTCTGCGTCGCCCCCTCGTCTCGCCCTGCTCCGTTGGGGACAGGGGCGTCTCTCTCCCTTGTCCCGCCTGTGTCCGTGGATGGCTTCCAGGTTCAGGTAACCAAATGTAATCGTTTACATCTTTGTGAGAAAGATCCCCCTTTCCCTCGGACAACTCCACTACACTGCGGCTGTTTTACGAACGATCCAGGGAGAGAGGAAGCATGCTCAGGGAGATATTGGTGCGCCGGGGCTGGCAGAACCAGGGTGTCACATCGGTCAACCGACTGGCGGCCCATACCCCCCTCGCCAGCTGGCGTGACGAGGCGGCGGCGCGGGCCGATCTGCCATCTTGCTCCCGTTTGTCCCTCGATGGCGACTGGCGCTTCTCCTGGTTCGAGGCCCCGGAGCGGGTGCCCGAGCAGTGGGTTCATCAGGATCTGGTTGATGCCTGCCTGATCCGGGTGCCGGGCAACTGGCAGCTGGACGGGGCCTATCCGGGCACGCACCCCGTCACCGACGGTCCCATCTACACCAACATCAAGTATCCCTTCCCCTGCGATCCGCCCCGGGTGCCGGCAGAGAACCCCACCGGCTGCTACTCCCGCGAGTTCGAATTGCCTGCCGAGTGGCTGGCCGGCGGCCAGACCCGGATCATCTTCGACGGGGTGAGCAGTGCCTGCCATCTGTTTTGCAACGGCCACTGGGTCGGCTACTCCCAGGACAGCCGATTGCCCGCCGAATTCGATCTGACTCCCTATTTGCACGGCGGTCGCAACCGGCTGGCGGTGCTGGTGCTGCGCTGGTCCGATGGCTCCTATCTGGAGGATCAGGACATGTGGTGGCTGTCGGGGATCTTCCGCTCCGTCAGCCTGCTGCACAAACCGGCCCGTCATCTGATGGATGTCCGGGTCACCCCTGTGCTGGATGCCTGCTATCGGGACGCTCGCCTCAAGATTGAGCTGCAGGGGGCCAACGGGGCCGGTCTGTCGGTGGCAGCCAACCTCTATGACGGCGACGAGCGGGTGGCGACCCTGTGCCGGCCGCTCGGCACCGGGACCATCGATGAAAAAGGGGCTTACGACGATCGCGCCGAGCTCTGGCTCGAGGTGGCGGCGCCGCGTAAATGGAGCGCCGAGACCCCCCACCTCTATCGCCTGACCCTGACCCTGCTGGATGAACAGGGGGAGCCCATCGAGAGCGAGGCCTGCGACGTGGGCTTTCGGGCGGTGGAGATAGAGGGGGAGCTGCTGCGGCTCAACGGCCAGCCTCTGCTCATTCGCGGCGCCAATCGCCACGAGCACCACCCCGCCACCGGGCACGCGGTGACCCCGGCCGACATGGAGCAGGATCTGATCCTGATGAAGCGGCACAACTTCAACGCGGTGCGCTGCGCTCACTACCCGAATCATCCCGAGTTCTACCGGCTCTGCGACCGGCTCGGTCTCTATGTGGTGGACGAGGCGAACCTGGAGACCCATGGCATGAGCCCCATGGGGCGACTGGCGCGAGATCCCGGCTGGAGCGGCGCCTTCCTGGAGCGGGTGACCCGCCTGGTGGCGCGGGACTTCAACCACCCCAGCGTCATCATCTGGTCGCTGGGCAACGAATCCGGCTATGGCCCGGCCCACGATGCCATGTATGCCTGGGTCAAGGGCACGGATCCGAGCCGCCCGGTGCAGTATGAGGGGGGCGGCGCCGACACTCCGGCCACCGACATCATCTGCCCCATGTATGCCCGCACCCATCAGGATCAACCCTTCCCGGCCGTGCCCAAGTGGGCGCTGACCAAGTGGATCGGCCTGCCCGGCGAGCGGCGCCCGCTGATCCTGTGCGAATACGCCCATGCCATGGGCAACAGCCTGGGGGGCTTTGCCGAGTATTGGCAGGCGTTTCGCGATCACCCCAGGCTGCAAGGTGGTTTCGTCTGGGATTGGGTCGATCAGGGGCTGGACAAGTTGACCGAGGATGGCCGCCACTTCTGGGCCTATGGCGGCGACTTTGGCGATCGGCAAAACGATCGCCAGTTCTGCATCAATGGCCTGCTGTTCCCCGACCGCAGCCCCCATCCCGCCCTGTTCGAGGCGAAGCGGGCCCAGCAGCCCTTCGTGCTGACTCTGCTCGAACGCCAGCCGCTGACGGTGGCGATCCGCAGCGAATATCTATTTCGCGAGACGGACAACGAGCGGTTGCGGTGGCGGCTGTGCGAGAACGGCGTGGTGGTCAGCGAGGGGGAGTGCGCGCTCGCCCTGGCGCCCCTGGGCAGTGTGACGCTCACCCTGCTGGAGCGGCTGCCCGCCTTTGCCGCAGGTTCTCTCGCCTGGCTGGATCTGGCCATAGTGCAGAGTGCGGCCACCCCCTGGTCCGAGGCGGGGCACGAGGTGGCGCGCCAGCAATGCATGCTGCCGACGCCCCTGGCACTGCCCCTGACCCGGGCACCCGCTCCGTTGAGTGAGCAGCCGGATCACTGGCGGGTCCAGACTGCCGCCAGCACCTGGCGGCTGGACAAGGCGAGCGGCCGCATCTGCAGCTGGCAGAAAGCGGGCCGTGAGCGCCTGCTGGGGGCCATGGCGGATCACTTCTATCGGGCGCCGCTCGACAACGACATCGGCACCAGCGAGGCGGATCATCAGGATCCCCACTCCTGGATCGCCCGCTGGCAGGCGGCGGGATTGCCTCATCTGCAACACCGTTGCCTCGGCACTGTGCGGGAGGGGGAGGCCAGCCTGCGGGTGGAGCATGGCTACTTCGTCGGCGAGCAGCTGCTGATCCTGAGCCGCTGGCACCACAGCTTCAGCCAGGATGGGGCCATGGAGATCGCCATCGAGGTCCAGGTGAGCGAGGCGATCTCCTCCCTGCCTCGCATCGGCGCCCATCTCTGGCTGGCCGATGAGGTCGAACGGGTCGATTGGCTCGGGTGCGGCCCCCATGAAAACTATCCGGATCGCCTGCTTGGCGCCGATCTCGGCCGCTGGCAGCTGCCCCTGGCCGAGCTGCACACCCCCTATATCTTCCCCACGGACAACGGCCTGCGCTGCCAGGTGCGTGACTTGCGACTGGGGGATCTCAGGGTGGAGGGAGAGTTTCACTTCAGCCTCAGCCCCTATCGCCAGACCCAGCTGGCCGAGGCGCGCCATCAGTGCGATCTGGTGGCGGAAGGTGGGCTTCATCTGTGCCTGGATGGCTTCCACATGGGGGTGGGGGGCGATGACTCCTGGAGCCAGAGCGTGCGCCCGGAATACTGGCTGACGCCAGGGAGATACTATTGGAACTGTGTACTAGGCTGAACGGGGCCATGAATGGCAACAGGCAGGGAGGCGTGCGAGATAAAATAAATATAACTATTTGTTTTATATCAAATAACACCTTGTGTAACAGAGTGTAAACGTTTTCATTTTGTCGTCAGGATCACAGAAAGGATCATAACAACCCGATTACATTAACGTCACACCGGTTCAGTGGGTGTACCGCTTTCCTACAAAACAGATAGACACATCGGAGCATAACAATGAGAAAAATCACGACAGTCGCCGCCCTGCTGATGGGACTGACCGCAGGGACCAGCGCCCAGGCCGACACTCGTCTGGGCGTTACCGTCTACAAGTACGACGACAACTTCATGGCGGTAGTGCGCAAGGCCATCGAGAAGGAGGCGGCAGCCAACCCCGGGGTGGAGCTGCTGATGAACGACTCCCAGAATGACCAGTCCAAGCAGAACGACCAGATCGACGTGCTGCTGGCCAAGGGGGTGAAGGCCCTGGCCATCAACCTGGTGGACCCGGCGGCGGCCCCTGTCGTGATCGAGAAGGCTCGTGCCGACGAGATCCCCGTGGTGTTCTACAACAAGGAGCCGAGCGCCGCCGATCTGGCCAGCTATGACAAGGCTTACTACGTGGGTACCGACTCCAAGGAGTCCGGTATCATCCAGGGTCAGCTGATCGCCAAGCATTGGGCCGCCCATCCCGAGTGGGACCTGAACAAGGATGGCGTCATCCAGTTCGTGCTGCTCAAGGGTGAGCCCGGCCACCCGGATGCGGAAGCCCGCACCTCCTATGTGGTCAAGACCCTGAACGACGGCGGTCTCAAGACAGAGCAGCTGCACATGGATACCGGCATGTGGGATACCGCCATGGCGAAAGACAAGATGGACGCCTGGATCTCCGGCCCCAACGCCAACAAGATCGAAGTGGTCATCGCCAACAACGACGGCATGGCGATGGGCGCGGTCGAGTCACTGAAAGCCCAGGGCAAGACTGCCATCCCCGTGTTCGGCGTCGATGCCCTGCCGGAGGCCCTGGCCATGGTCAAGAGTGGTGCCATGGCGGGCACAGTGCTGAACGATGCGGCCAACCAGGCCAAGGCCACCTTCGATCTGACCAAGAATCTGGGTGAAGGCAAGGCGGCGGGTGAAGGCACCAACTGGAACATCGTCGACAAGGTCGTGCGCGTTGCCTACGTGGGTGTGGATAAAGACAACCTGTCTCAATTCGAGTAATCCCCTCCTCCAGGGCAAGGGCGACCCCCTTGCCCTCTCTTCAACCAGATGTGATGGCTGATATGACAACACAGCAACAATCAGAATGGCTGTTGGAGATGATTGACGTCAGTAAGAGTTTTCCCGGCGTCAAGGCACTCGATAATGTCAATTTACGGGTCCGTCCTCATTCTGTGCATGCGTTGATGGGCGAGAACGGGGCGGGAAAATCCACCTTGCTCAAGTGCCTGTTCGGCATCTATGAGAAGGATCAGGGCAAGATCTTCTTCAAGGGGCAGGAGGTCAACTTCACCTCCTCCAGGGAGGCGCTGGAGAACGGCGTCTCCATGGTGCACCAGGAGCTGAACCTGGTGTTGCAGCGCACCGTGATGGACAACATGTGGCTCGGCCGCTACCCCACCAAGGGCTGGTTTGTCGACCACCACAAGATGTATGACGACACCAAACGCATCTTCGACGAGCTGGACATCGACATCGACCCCAAGGTCAAGGTGGGCACGCTCTCGGTCTCCCAGATGCAGATGATCGAGATCGCCAAGGCGTTCTCCTACGACGCCAAGATCGTCATCATGGACGAACCCACCTCCTCCCTGACCGAGAAGGAGGTCAATCACCTCTTCAAGATCATCAACAAGCTGAAAGAGAAGGGGTGCGGCATCGTCTATATCTCCCACAAGATGGAGGAGATCTTCCAGCTTTGTGACGAGATCACCATATTGCGGGATGGCCAGTGGGTGGCGACCCAGCCGCTTGAGGGCATGACCATGGATCAGATCATCGGCATGATGGTCGGTCGCGAGCTGACCCAGCGTTTCCCGGAAAAAACCAACCAGCCCAAAGAGGTGATCCTCGAAGTCGAGCACCTGACGGCCAAGAACCAGCCCTCCATCCAGGACGTGAGCTTCAACCTGCACAAGGGGGAGATCCTCGGCATCGCCGGTCTGGTGGGGGCCAAGCGTACCGACATCGTCGAGACCCTGTTCGGCATTCGCGACCATAGCGCGGGGATCATCAGGATCCATGGCAAGGTGGTGGCGAACCATACGGCCCACGAGGCCATCCTGAACGGCTTCGCCCTGGTGACCGAGGAGCGTCGCTCCACCGGCATCTATTCCCGGCTCGACATCGCCTTCAACTCCCTGATCGCCAACATGGACAGCTACAAGGGCTCCATGGGGCTGCTCAGCAACAACAAGATGAAGAGCGACACCCAGTGGGTCATCGACGCCATGCGGGTCAAGACCCCGACCCAGCAGACCCAGATTGGCTCCCTCTCCGGCGGCAACCAGCAGAAGGTGATCATCGGCCGCTGGCTGCTGACCCAGCCGGAGATCCTGATGCTGGACGAGCCGACTCGCGGCATCGACGTGGGCGCCAAGTTCGAGATCTACCAGCTCATCCTGGAGCTGGCGAAGAAGGACAAGGGCATCATCATCATCTCGTCCGAGATGCCGGAGCTGCTCGGCATCACCGACCGCATCCTGGTCATGAGCAACGGCCGGGTCGCCGGGATCGTCAACACCAAAGAAACTGACCAGAGCGAGATACTGCGCCTGGCATCTCTGTACCTCTAGAGACAGGAAGACATTTATGGAGTCGGCTAAAAATTTCAATCTGATGCAGGCGCTCAAGGAAAACGCCATCTATTTGGTGCTGCTGGTGCTGCTCATGGTCATCGTGATCCAGGAGCCCTCCTTCCTCAGCCTCACCAACCTCAGCAACATACTGACCCAGTCCTCGGTGCGGGTCATCATCGCCCTCGGGGTGGCGGGCATCATCATCACCCAGGGGACGGATCTCTCGGCCGGGCGCCAGGTCGGTCTGGCGGCCCTGATCGCCGCCACCATGCTGCAGGCGCTGACCAACGTCAACAAGGTGTTCCCCAGCCTGGGAGAGGTGCCGATCCCGGCGGTGATCCTGCTGGTGTGCGCCGTGGGGGCCCTGATTGGCCTGGTCAACGGCCTGATCGTCGCCTACCTGAACGTGACGCCCTTCATCACCACCCTGGGCACCATGATCATCGTCTACGGCATCAACTCCCTCTACTTTGATTCGGTGGGCGCGTCGCCGGTGGCCGGTTTCGATCCCCGCTTCTCCAGCTTCGCCCAGGGCTTCATCCGGATAGGCAGCTTCAAGCTGTCGTACCTGACCTTCTATGCGGCCATCGCCAGCGTCTTCGTCTGGGTGCTGTGGAACAAGACCCGCTTTGGCAAGAACATCTTCGCCATCGGCGGCAACCCGGAAGCGGCCAAGGTCTCCGGGGTCAACGTGGCGGTCAACCTGGTGGTCATCTATGCCCTGGCCGGGGTCTTCTACGCCTTCGGCGGCATGCTGGAGGCGGGCCGGGTCGGCAGTGCCACCAACAACCTGGGCTTCATGTACGAGCTGGACGCCATCGCGGCCTGCGTGGTGGGCGGCGTGTCGTTTGCCGGTGGTGTGGGGACGGTGGCCGGTGTGATCACCGGGGTGCTCATCTTCACCCTGATCAACTATGGCTTGACCTATATCGGGGTCAGCCCTTACTGGCAGTTCATCATCAAGGGCGGCATCATCATTCTGGCGGTGGCGCTGGATTCCATGAAGTACGCCAAGAAGAAGTAAGCATTGGCAGAGAGGGTCGGACATGTTCCGGCCCTTTCTCTTTGGAGGGACCCACCCCATGGCATTCAAAGTCAAAATCTACGTCCTGCTGCTGCTGGCCATCCTGGTCACCATCGGCACCGCCTGGCTCAGTGTGAATCACTTCATCAGTGGTTACATCCGCACCCAGTCCACCCAGAACATCAATGAACAGATAGCCCTGGTCAAAGAGAAGCTGGCGGGGGACATCAACCAGAAAATCCTGCTGGCGGCCAACCTCAACTTCGGGGTGACCAATGTCAAGAAGACCCTGGAGGAGACCGGCTTTCACAACATCGTCAAGGTGATCGGCGACATGGCCTTCGACGTGAACGGCGTCATCGACGATAAGGCCAGGGTCGATGCCCTGCGCAAGCTGATCCCCGAGGCCGGCAACCGGATCACCGTCAGCCCGCTGCAACAGCTGGATGGCAAGCCGGTCATCACCATATTGGTGCCCAGGGGCGCCGATTCCGCCTACCTCTATTACCTCGACATGAGCGAATTCCAGCGTCTGCTGGAGGAGATGAGCGGGGAGGGGCGCTCCTTCGCGCTGGCCGACAGCCAGAGTCAGCTGCTCTACAGCAGCAAGCCTCAGGGGGAGAGCGAGTCTCGCCCCAACCAGCTGGATATCCGCGGCAGCCAGTGGACCCTGACCGGCTATGTGGATCTCGACCATATCCGCGCCATGACCCAGGCCATCAATGGCAAGATCACCCTGGCCCTGCTCGCGGTCGCCCTGGTGGTGATGGTGCTGGCCATGGTGGCGCTCAATCTGGCCTACCGCCCCATCCTCTCCCTCAAGGGGCTGGTGCTGGCCCTCAGTGAGGGAAATGGTGACCTGACTCGCCGCCTGGCGGTGACTAGCAAGGATGATCTCGGCCAGATCTCGGACGGTATCAACCGCTTCATCGCCCAGTTGCAGGAGATGATGCTGGCGGTGAGCCAGGCCAGCGGCCAGCTCCATGACGACATCGGTGGCCTGACCGGCCAGACCCGAACCGCCCAGCAGTTGCTGCTGACCCATGTCAACGAGACGGAGCAGGTGGTGACCGCGGTCAACGAGATGAGCGCCACCGCCGTCTCCGTCTCCCGCAGCGCCGCCGACACGGCGCACCTGACCATGCAGAGCGAGCAACTGGCGAACGCGACGCGGGAGGTGGTGGATGGCGCCATGAACAGCGTGATGGCGCTGGTGGCGGAGGTGGAGGCGACGGCAGGATCGGTCCAGGCCATGCAGCAGGAGGTGCAGCAGATAGGCTCGGTGCTGGGGGTCATTGGCAGCATCGCCGAGCAGACCAACCTGCTGGCCCTCAACGCCGCCATCGAGGCGGCCCGGGCCGGTGAACAGGGCCGTGGTTTCGCCGTGGTGGCCGATGAGGTGCGCTCCCTCGCGGGCCGCACCCAGCAGAGCACGGCGGAGATCCAGGCCATGCTGACCAGATTGCAGCGGGGCAGCGCCAGCCTGGTCGATGCCATGTCAATGACGCGTCAGCGTTGCCAGAGTGCCGCGGAGAACACCACCCGGGTCAATGACTCGCTCGATGTGATGATGGGGGAGGTGGTGGAGATAAATGGCCTCACCACCCAGATTGCCACCGCTGCCGAGCAGCAGAGTGCGGTGGCCGAGGAGATCAATCGCAACATGACGGCCATCGCCGAGGTGATCCGCCAGCTCAAGGGCAATGGCGAGGCCACGGTGGCGAGCGCGGGGGCGATGCGGCAGACCTATGATCGGTTGGGCCAGATAGTGGCGCATTTTCGACTGGCGTGAGGCAGCAGCCCCCATGGGGCGGGTGTCGGCAACAGGAGACGGGGAGGGCGGCGCAGGCAGCCCTTTTCATTGGCGCCCGCTTTATCGGTATCGCGGCAAGGGAAGGCGGCCAAGCCCAAGCCGGTGCAGGCTGCCTGCTACATCGGCATCGCGGCAAGGAGGAGGTGGTAAAAAGACAAAAAAGATGGGGGCGACTCACGTCGCCCCCGATAGTCTTATCGTTCATATCCGTGAACGAAGTTGCTCCCTGCAATCCCTGACTATACCTCTTCCTTTAGGTTTCCCCTTCCCAATCCTTTGGGGTGTCCTTTAGCCATCATGGCCAGACGAGTCATCCATTCCCGTCGCACTTTCTCCGTCCTGGGAGGTGTCCTTTACCACATCCTGTGGTGAGTCCATTTGCCTAACCCTGGCAGCCAATCTTCCTGATTGACTTCGACTGCGTCCGTGCAGGAGTAACTATAAGGATTTTCGACCCGCCCACAACGCCATACTGAAAAACGTTTTGATGGATTCGTTCTCATTGGCCGAAGAGATGCGCTTTATCGCAACAAGATCATATGGTTAATGATTTAAGCTGGCGCTTTTAACACGCATCAATCCGATTATGACAGTCAAGTGCCAGGGCGATCTCTCTCGCCATGAATGGCGAATGTCTCACAAATTCCTCGCCGCCACCCAAGCCGGGTCAGGTTGCCTGGACTCACTCAGGATGGCGCAGAGGCGCCGGGCAAAAGAGGATGGCAGCGATCGGGACAGAGGAAGGGTTGGGGGCATCGCGGCAAGGGGCCGCGACAGACCGGCTGCATGGCCCAGGTCTGGCGCCGAAACGGCGGAGCGGAGAAAGGGAAAGGGAAAGGGAAAGGGAGGTTGGGGGGCAAGAGAGGAGGCGAACCTCCCCTTGTCTTGGCTAGTAGTGCTGGCGCCCGCCGTGCCAGATGCAGATGTACTCGGGCACCAGCATCTGCGGCTTGTTGTCCACATGGCAGACCACCAGCGGCATGGCCTGGGCGCCATCGGCTCGGGCCAGGGTGGGGGTTATGGGCACAACCAGGGCGACGAGCAGAAGCAGGGGTTTGATGTTCATGGAGCTCTCCTTGATGACATTGATGACGGAAGCGTTAACGTCATATGGATACCGTTGTGATCCGGATCACTTTTTTAGTTAAGTTGAGGCGGCCCTCACCGCAAGGATTTGGCATAAATTCAACTAATGAAAAAAGTTTCAAAATAGTTGAGGGGAGCGTCGCGAAGCGTCGTGCCGGCAAGATGCGTTTTTCTTGCATAGCCAGCCGCGAAGGCCCTTGGTGACTGGGGCGGATACACCCTTCCCCGCTGGCTTGATTCCTTTGCCTTGATCCAGGACAAGAAAATATCTATGCATCAAACCCCATCGGGATGACTTTTTATCCCGGCGTCTTCCTCATGATCCTCAATGAAAAATGCAAAGGCTTGCATATAAAGCTGTGCATCTCGCCAATTGACATCTAATTGATTGTATTTAAAGGAAGATGATATCTTTTGTGGCCTATTGAATACTGGTTTGCCGGAGGGGGATGGTCGCGAAGAAAAGAATAAAATAATGAATAAATGCATATGAATGCGAAGGGGGTGCCGGACGAATTGACAGTTATGTCGGTGGGTTCAAACAAACATACTGCATTTTATTCAGTCTGGACTGAATGTGACCCATCTCTAAGTTTTGGTGTTTTCGCAGGCCTAACCTCTATCTCGAAAGGCATAGGCAGGATAGAACACAAGCCAAGTACCCTATATAAAGAATATCCCGCCTGAGCCATGAGAAAGAATAGAAGGAGTCTATTCAATCACTCGCATGGACCCCAAGAGACGGAATATAACCATGAGCAAATTTTATGTAGGTTCTGAAGTTGGCCAACTGCGCCGTGTCATGTTGCATCGCCCCAATCTCAGTCTCAAGCGCCTGACGCCTTCCAACTGCCAGGATCTGCTGTTCGACGATGTCCTCTCCGTCGAGCGGGCCGGTGAAGAGCATGACAAGTTCGCCCAGGTGCTGCGGGATCAGAATGTCGAAGTCTTCCTGCTGACCAAGCTGCTGGCCGAGACCCTGGATGTGCCGGAAGCCAAGACCTGGCTGCTGCAACATCAGATCTCCGATTATCGTCTCGGGCCTTCCCTTGCCAATGACGTGCGTTGCTTCCTGGCGGACATGCCCCATCACGAGCTGGCCCGCATCCTCTCCGGCGGCCTCACCTACGGCGAGATGCCGTTCAGCGGCGTCAACATGGTGGTGGGCATGCACGCCCCGACCGACTTCATCATAGAGCCGCTGCCCAACCACCTGTTCACCCGCGACACCTCCTGCTGGGTCTATGGCGGCGTCTCCATCAACCCCATGGCCAAGGCCGCCCGCCGCCGCGAGACCAACCATGTGAAGGCCATCTACCGCTGGCATCCCCAGTTCGCCGGTCAGGATTTCATCAAGTACTTCGGTGACGAGGATCGCGACTATGACAACGCCACCATCGAAGGGGGCGACGTCCTGGTCATCGGCCGCGGCGCCGTGCTGATCGGCATGTCCGAGCGCACCACACCGCAAGGGGTCGAACACCTGGCCCGCAGCCTGTTCAAGCATGGCCAGGCCAGGCAGGTCATCGCCATGGAGTTGCCGAAACACCGCAGCTGCATGCACCTGGATACCGTCATGACCCACATGGATATAGACACCTTCTCCGTCTATCCGGAAGTGATCCGCAAGGATGTGAACTGCTGGAGCCTGACCCCGGGCGGCGCCACCGGCATGAAGATCAAGGAGGAGGGCTACTTCGTCACCGCCATCGAGCAGGCGCTGGGGGTGGATCAGCTGAAACTCATCACCACAGGCGGTGACAGCTTCGAGGCCGAGCGCGAGCAGTGGAACGATGCCAACAACGTGCTGACCGTACGCCCCGGTGTGGTGGTGGGTTACGAGGGCAACACCTACACCAACGAGAAGTACGACAAGGCCGGCATCACAGTGCTGCCCATCTCGGGCAACGAGCTGGGCCGTGGCCGCGGCGGTGCCCGCTGCATGAGCTGCCCGATGGAACGTGACGGCATCTGACAAGACGGCGTGGCGCCGGTAGAGGCGGGCGCCACTTCTCCAGCGAAACGAGAACCAGACCATGAAAAAACCAACAGTCGTCGTCGCCCTGGGAGGCAATGCCCTGCTCCGCCGCGGTGAGCCCCTCGAGGCCGACATCCAGCGCAAGAACATAGGGACCGCCGCCAAGACCATCGCCCGCATCGCCGAGCAGTACAACGTGGTGCTGGTGCACGGCAACGGCCCGCAAGTGGGCCTGCTGGCCCTGCAAAACAGCGCCTACACCAAGGTCTCTCCCTATCCCCTGGATGTGCTGGGCGCCGAGTCCCAGGGCATGATCGGCTACATGCTGATCCAGGAGCTGAAAAACCTGATGCCGAGCCGCAACGTCACCGCCCTGCTGACCCAGGTGCAGGTCGATCCTGAGGATCCGGCCTTCGCCAACCCGACCAAGTTTATCGGCCCCGTCTATGAAGAGGCCGAGGCCCGCGCCCTGGCGGCCGAGAAGCAGTGGAGCGTCAAGGCCGACGGCAACTTCTTTCGCCGGGTGGTGCCCTCCCCGCTGCCCCGGCGTATCGTCGAAGGCGATGCCATCGAAACCCTGATCGCCCAGGGCCACCTCATCATCTGTACCGGGGGTGGCGGTATTCCGGTGACCTGGGACGGAGAACGGCTGACCGGTATCGAGGCCGTCATCGACAAGGACATGTCCGCCGCCTACCTGGCCAAGCAGATCAAGGCCGATGCCCTGCTGATCCTGACCGATGCCGATGCCGTCTACCTGGATTGGGGCAAACCGACCCAGCGCCCCCTGCGCACCACCAGCCCGGCCGAGCTGGCCGGCATCCCGTTCGATGCCGGCTCCATGGGGCCCAAGATAGAGGCATCCTGTGAATTCGTGACGGCGACCCGGGGACGTGTCGGTATCGGCTGCCTGGAAGATGGTCTGGCCATCCTCAGGGGGGAGGCCGGCACCAGCATAGTGGCCAATCTTGCCATCCCCGCCTGAGGGGAGCACTGACCCTACATCTGTCGACCTCGAGTGCGCAGCCCAGGCTGCCACCCGGAACAATTTGAATGAATAGAGAGAGAACTCATCATGGCTTTTAATCTGCGTAACCGTAACTTCCTGAAACTGCTGGACTTCACCCCGCGCGAAATCCAATACATGATCGATCTCGCCATCGACCTGAAAAAAGCCAAATACGGTGGCTACGAGCGCAAGCACCTGGCAGGCAAGAACATCGCCCTCATCTTCGAGAAGACCTCCACCCGCACCCGCTGCGCGTTTGAAGTGGCGGCCTTCGATCAGGGCGCCCAGGTCTCCTACCTTGGCCCGAGCGGTTCCCAGATCGGTCACAAGGAGTCGATGAAGGACACAGCCCGGGTGCTGGGCCGCATGTATGACGGCATCGAATACCGTGGCTACGGCCAGGAGATAGTCGAAGAGCTGGGCGCCCATGCCGGCGTGCCGGTCTGGAACGGCCTGACCAACGAATTCCACCCGACCCAGATCCTGGCGGACTTCATGACCATGCTGGAGCACGGCAAGGGCAAGCGCCTGGATCAGATCACGTTCGCCTACCTGGGGGATGCCCGCAACAACATGGGCAACTCCCTGATGGTGGGCGCCGCCAAGATGGGCATGGACATCCGTCTGGTGGCGCCAAAAGCCTTCTGGCCGCAAGAGGAACTGGTCGCCCAATGCCGCCTGATCGCCGAAGAGACAGGGGCGCGCATTCACCTGACCGAAGACGTGAAGGAGGGTGTGCTGGGGGCCGACTTCCTCTACACAGACGTCTGGGTTTCCATGGGTGAGGCGAAGGAAGCCTGGGATGCCCGGGTGAAACTGATGACCCCCTATCAGGTCAACATGGACGCCATCAACGCCACCAAGAACCCGGATGTGAAGTTCATGCACTGCCTGCCGGCCTTCCACAACGACGAGACCACCATGGGCAAGGAGGTGGCGGACAAATACGGCATGAAAGGGCTGGAGGTGACCGAGGACGTATTCGAATCCGATCACTCCATCGTCTTCGACGAGGCGGAGAACCGGATGCACACCATCAAGGCCGTGATGGTGGCGACCCTGGGCGACTGAGACCGCAGTAGTGGTGCCGGGGGGTAACCCCCGGTTTTACAACCATGTGACAGCGGAACTATACCTCTAACCCTACCCGCAGCCTGCATGGATACCACCCCACAGAAGGATGTTGGACCATGACAAAATTCAAGTTCCCGTCAGCCTACACCATATTGTTTGTGCTGATCGCGTTCGTCGCCGCCCTGAGCTGGATAGTGCCGGCCGGCAAATATGAAATGGCCATGAACGAAGCCCTCGGCAAGGAGGTGCCGGTGGCCGGTACCTACCAGTTGGTGGAGGCCAATCCCCAGGGGATCGTCGACGTGCTGCTGGCACCCATCGATGGCCTCTACAATCACGACACCTATGAGGCAGGCGCCATCGACGTCTCCCTCTTCATCCTGATCATCGGCGGCTTCCTTGGCATAGTGACCAAGACAGGGGCCATCGATGCCGGTATCGAACGGGTCACCTACCGCCTGCGTGGCCGCGAGGAGTGGATGATCCCCATACTGATGGCGCTGTTCGCCGCCGGGGGCACCATCTACGGCATGGCCGAAGAGTCGCTGCCGTTTTACACCCTGCTGGTGCCGGTGATGATGGCCGCCCGCTTCGACCCCCTGGTCGCCGCCGCCACCGTGCTGCTGGGCGCCGGGATCGGGACGCTGGGCTCCACCATCAACCCGTTTGCCACCGTGATCGCCGCCAACGCCGCCGGCATCTCCTTCACCGACGGCATCTGGCTGCGGATCGCCATGCTGGTGGCCGGCTGGCTGCTGTGCGTGGCCTATGTGATGCGCTACGCCAAGATGGTGCGAAGCGATCCCAGCAAGTCCCTGGTGGCCGACAAGTGGGAAGAGAACCGCGCCCACTTCCTCGGCAACAAGAGCGACGAGATGCTGGAGTTCACTCTTACTCGCAAAATCGTGCTGGGGATCTTCGTCGCCGCCTTCGCCGTGATGATCTACGGGGTGGCCGTGCTCGGCTGGTGGATGGCCGAGATCTCCGGCGTCTTCCTGGCGTCCGCCATCATAGTGGGCCTCATCGCCCGCATGAGCGAGGAGGAGCTGACCACCAACTTCATCGACGGTGCCCGCGACCTGCTGGGTGTGGCCCTCATCATCGGTATCGCCCGCGGCATAGTGGTGGTGATGGACAACGGCATGATCACCCACACCATATTGCACAGCGCGGAGGGCCTGGTGACCGGCCTCTCCACCGTGGTGTTCATCAACGTCATGTTCGCACTGGAGGTGGTGCTCTCCTTCCTGGTGCCGTCCTCTTCCGGTCTGGCGGTGCTGACCATGCCGATCATGGCGCCCCTTGCCGACTTCGCCAACGTGGGCCGCGAGCTGGTGGTCACCGCCTATCAGTCTGCCTCCGGCCTGGTGAACCTGGTGACCCCGACCTCCGCCGTGGTCATGGGGGGCCTGGCCATCGCCAAGGTACCCTATGTGCGCTGGCTCAAGTGGGTAGCGCCGCTGCTCGGCATCCTGACCGTGCTGATCGTGGTCTGCCTGAGCCTGGGGGCCAGTCTCTGACGGCCGCCAGTCATGGAGAAGGGAGCCATAGGCTCCCTTTTTTGTTGCACCTCCGGCCATGCCGGACAACACAGAGGCGACCCTGGGTCGCCTCTGTGTTGTCATGGAGCTGTCTGGCAGTGCAGGGCCCGGCTAGCGGGCCTGGGCCAGGGTGCGCAGCACGGCCTCGTGGGCCTGACGGGTGCGGCTGACGTGGCGCGGGGCGACCAGCACCACATCGTTGCCGGCCACGGCCCCCAGGATCTCGGGGTTGGCGTGGCGATCCAGCAGGCGCGCCACCACGGTGGCGGCCCCCGGGGTGGTGTGGATCAGCACCAGCTGGCGGTTGTGGTCCACGGAGCGCACCATGTCGTGCACCGAGCGGCGACAGCCAGAGGGCTCCAACTGATCCTCAACCAGGGTGTAGACCTTCTTGCCGCTGGCGTTCTGGGCCTTGGCCACGCCGAGGCGGCGCAGCAGGCGGGAGATGGTGGACTGGCTGATGTCGGCGAACCCCTGCTGAGCCAACTCGGTGCGGATCTCTTCCTGGGTGCTGAAGCAGTGCTGGCCGACGATGCGACGACAGGCATCGAGCTGCGCCGTGTCGGTTTCCTGCTCCGCCGGATGGGGATGGGTCTTGACCAAGGTGGATATCCTTTGGCGTTATCATCAGCGAGATCTGCGAACGGGTGCGGTGACACTGGCGGGATCGACTGACGAGAGCGTATAGGGTAGTGGATCCATGGTGCTAACCATGGCAGAGGTGGCAAATTATAACCAATGGGCCAACGCAGGCTGTGACCCGCATCAAAAATGGGCCCCTCGGGGCTAATGCCAGTCAGTTAAGGCTGACTGGCATTGTTTTTATTGGCTTTTTTCACACTGTACTTCTGTGGTCTTGGCTTCACGCAGCGGGGGTA
>NZ_JBSTYM010000019.1:0-74563 GCF_054052445.1 Aeromonas crassostreae
CCCGCTGCGTGAAGCCAAGACCACAGAAGTACAGTGTGAAAAAAGCCAATAAAAACAATGCCAGTCAGCCTTAACTGACTGGCATTAGCCCGCACGGGCCGTTTTTTGTGGGTCATGCCGGCGCCGATACGACAAGGCCCCGCATCGCGAGGCCTTGTTCGTTTGTCGTGACGACCGTCGCTATCAGGCGGAGGTATCCAGTGGCTCGAAGCCCTTGATGAGATCGTCGATGGCCTTCATCTGCTTGAGGAAGCCTTCCAGCTTGTCCAGGGGCAGGGCGCTCGGGCCGTCGCAACGGGCCACCTTGGGATCTGGGTGGGACTCAATAAACAGACCCGCCAGGCCCACCGCCATACCGGCACGGGCCAGCTCGGTCACCTGGTCACGGCGACCACCGGAGGCGGCCCCCAGGGGATCGCGGCACTGCAATGAGTGGGTCACGTCGAAGATGACGGGGTAGCCGCCTGTACTCTTCTTCATCACCCCCAGCCCCAGCATGTCTACCACCAGGTTGTCGTAGCCGAAGTTGGCGCCGCGCTCGCACAGGATCAATTGATCGTTGCCGCACTCCTCGAACTTGTCGGTGATGTTCTTCATCTGGCTTGGGCTGAGGAACTGCGGCTTCTTGATGTTGATGACGTTGCCGGTGCGGGCCATGGCCTCCACCAGATCGGTCTGGCGCGCCAGGAAGGCGGGCAGCTGGATGACGTCCACCACCTCCGCCACCGGCTTGGCCTGATGCACTTCGTGCAGATCGGAGATGACCGGCATGCCGAAGGTGCGTTTAAGCTCCTCGAAGATCTTCATCCCCTCTTCCAGGCCCGGGCCGCGGTAGGAGTGGATGGAGGAGCGATTCGCCTTGTCCCAGCTCGCCTTGAACACGAAGGGGATGCCGAGCTTGCTGGTCACTTCCACGTACTTCTCGCACACCGCCATCGCCATGTCGCGGGATTCCAGCACGTTCATGCCGCCAAACAGCACGAAGGGCTTGTCATTGGCGACATCGATCTGGTTGATCTTGATATTCTTCTGTTCCATCTCAGGCATCCTTAAGTGAGGCTCGGGGCTCGATATGCTTCTGTTTCACTTCCCAGGCACCCTTAACGTGAAGAGGCTCGGGGCTTGATATGCTTCTGTTTCACTGCCCAGGCATCCTTAGGTGAAGAGGCTTGGGGCTTGATGTTCTTCTGTTGCACTTCCCAGGCCGCCTCAATGAAGAGGCTTGGGGCTGAGATCCAGGGCGGCCAGCTGCATCTTGAGCACGTCGGCCACCGGATCGTCCGGGCACTGTTCAATGAAGTATTCGAAGTCGTCGGCGGCAAAGCGCGGGCAATCCAGCTGCTCGTAGATGAAGCCCCGATCCCGCGTCTCCTGGGGATCCCCCGGTTTCATGCGCAGCAGCAGTTCGCTGGCGCGCAGCGCCTCCGTCATGCGGTTCTCCCGCAGCAGGGCCGCCTTGTTGACGTTGAGCAGCCGCTCGATGATCTCCCACTGGCCCGAGGGCTGCAGGTCATCCTGGCTCAGGGTCGCCAGGTTGCCGAGGGCGCCCCGCAGCAGCGACTCGATGCGGGCCAGGCTCAGCACCTCGCCGTTGAAGGGATCGACATAGACCTCCCCCTCGTCGCCGGCGAAGCTCACCAGGAAGTAGCCGGGGAAGCAGATCCCCTCCACGTCGAGGCCGATGCGCCGCCCGAGCTGGATCAGCAGTATGCCGAGGCTGACCGGGATCCCCTGGCGCCCCGTCAGGACGGCGGCCAGATCGCTGTTGGTGGAGGAGAAGAAATCCTGCCAGTCGCCGTGAAAGCCCAGGCCCTGGTAGAACCCCTGGAGCAGCTGGCTGCGCACCTCGTCCGCCGTGCCCTCATGGATGGAGTCGTTAAGCCACTCATCCAGCAACTCCAGTTCCCGCAGGGCCTCTTCGGTGTCGCGCTGATAGATATCCTCGCTGACACTCAGGGCCAGCAGCGCCAGATCCTGAGCCTCGAAATCGGTCCACTCATCGATGCGAAACATCAGACTCCCCCGGGCGAAGCAGGCCGCCACAGACATTCAAGGTAAAACCGGCCGCACGGCGCCGATGGCTTGCTGACATCCTCACTCCTCACGCAAACAGGCTGGCATGTTTGAACAGGGCCAGCTTGACCACGAAATAGAGCCAGCCCAGGGAGCCCAGGAAGGCGAACCAGCGGATCAGATTGCCCCGGGCCAGGCGCAGGGCCATCAGCCCCAGGAAGGCCACCACCAGGATGGCCACCAGCTTCTCGCTGAGCCAGGGCACGGCGTTGTTGAGGGGGTTGAGATCCAGCACCATGCACAATAGCACTCCGCTGATCACCACCAGGCCGTTGCACCAGCCGCTCACTTGCAGGGTGCGCGGGCTGCGCGCCAGAGGAGATCCGGTCTGCTGCCAGTAAAAACGCAGGATAAACATCAGCACGGCGGCGGCGATCAGCAGCAGGTGCAGATGCTTGATGGCAAAATACATCACAAAACCTCAATTGACTCGTTGCGGCGCGCCGGCCGGTTGGCCCGCTCACCGCGAATGGGGTAAAGGGTAAAAGAGAACCCCTATCCTTTAAATGGCGCGGGATCGGGCTCAGCCGCCACGCCGGGCCGGCATCCCAGGGTCACCCGCTCGTTGTCCCCGTAGTCACGCACTGTCGCAACCTGCTGATAACCCTGGTCTAGCAGCAGGCGACGTACCGCCTCCCCCTGCTCCCAGCCGTGTTCCAGCAAGAGCCAGCCCCCCGGCAGCAGATGGTCGGGGGCCTGCGCCACTATCTGGCGCAGGTCAGCCAGCCCCTGCTCGTCGGCCACCAGGGCCGAGCGTGGCTCGAAACGCACATCCCCCTGGGCCAGATGCTGATCCTCCCCGTCGATGTAGGGGGGATTGGAGACGATCATCGCAAAGGGCGGCGCATCAGACAGGGGCGCAAACCAGCTCCCCTCGCGCACCTCGATGGGTAGCCCCAGGGCGGCGCTGTTGGCGCGGGCCAGAGCGGCGGCGTCCGGCATCCGATCCACCGCCCAGATATCGGCATCGGGGCGCTCGGACTTGAGCGCCAGCGCGATGGCGCCGGTGCCGGTGCCCAGATCCAGCAGGGCACAGGGGCCGGCCGGCAGGCGTGCCAGCGCCTGCTCCACCAGCAGTTCGGTGTCCGGACGCGGGATCAGGGTGGCCGGGCTCACTTTCAACGGCAGGGACCAGAACTCCCGCTCGCCGATGAGATGGGCGATGGGCTCGCCAGCGAGACGGCGATCAAGCCAGGCTTGCAGAGTGGCCTGCTGGGCGGCATCGAGCTCGCGCTCGGGCCAGGTCATCAGGTAGCTGCGCCGACACCCCAGCAGATGACAGAGCAGGGCATCGGCATCGGCGCGGGGGGATTCCCCGGAGGCCAGGGTCGCCATGATGTGGGCGCGGGCCTGCTGGATCTGCATCAGTGGCGCTCCCGTCCGCTCGCCATGGCGAACGCCGCCAGCGAGCCTCCTTGCATCGGCACTGTGCTCATCAGCCGTTATCCGCCAGGGAGGCGAGCTGATCCGCCTGATACTCCTGCACCAGGGGGGTGATGACGCAATCCAGATCCCCTTCGAGGATTTCACCGAGGCGATAGAGGGTGAGGTTGATGCGGTGCTCGGAGAGGCGGCCCTGGGGATAGTTGTAGGTACGGATGCGCTCGGAGCGATCCCCCGAGCCCACCAGGTTGCGACGGGTGCTCTGCTCGGCGGCGCGGTGGCGCTCGTCCTCGGCCGCCTGCAGGCGGGCGGAGAGCACGGACATCGCCTTGGCGCGGTTCTTGTGCTGGGAGCGCTCATCCTGGCACTCCACCACCAGGCCGGTGGGCAGGTGGGTGATACGAATGGCGGAGTCGGTCTTGTTGACGTGCTGACCACCGGCCCCGGAGGCGCGGAAGGTATCTATCTTCAAGTCCGAAGCATTGATCTCGATCTGCTCGGCTTCCGGTACTTCCGGCAGCACGGCGACGGTGCAGGCGGAGGTGTGGACCCGGCCCTGGGATTCGGTCTCCGGCACCCGCTGCACCCGGTGGCCGCCGGACTCGAACTTGAGGCGACCGTAGACGTGCTCGCCGTCCACCTTGGCGATCACCTCCTTGTAGCCGCCATGCTCGCCGTCGTTGCAGCTGACGATGGAGACGCGCCAGCCCTGGCGCTCGGCATAGCGGGAATACATGCGAAACAGATCCCCTGCGAAGATGGCCGCCTCGTCGCCACCGGCGCCGGCGCGGATCTCCAGGTAGCAGTTGTTGTCATCCCGAGGATCCCGGGGCAGCAGCATCACCTGCAGCGCCTGCTCCTGCTCCTCCAGGCTGGCCTTGACCAGGGGCAGCTCCTCCTGCGCCATCTCGCGCAGCTCGGCATCGTCCTCCTCCAGCATCAGCCTGGTGGTCTCGAGATCCTCTTCGGCCTGGCGAAAGCGCTGGAAGGCGTGAACGATATCTTCCAACTGGGCATATTCCCGGGTCAGGGCACGGTATCTGTCCTGATCCGAGGCGACCCCGGGTTCGCCGAGCAGGGCCTGTACTTCTTCATGGCGCTCGATGAGGCCTTCCAGCTTTCTGATCAGTGACGGGTTCATGGTTTCCGGTATCTCAATGGTGACGGGGCCGCGGCGGGCCCGGACAAGGTTATTCGGCGGACAGGCCAAGGATCTGGCGCAGCTGACCCAGCTGCTCCCGATCGCCACTGGCGCCGGCCTGGCGCAGGGCCTGGGTCGGGGCATGGATCAGCTTGTTGGTGAGCCTGTGGCTCAAAGCGCGGGCGGCCGCCTCCGGGGACTCGCCCTGTGCCAGGGCTTGCAGGGTGCGAGCCAGCTCCTCTTCGGCATACTGCTGGGCCTGGGCACGGTAATCGCGAATGAGGTCGACCGCATGGAGCGAGCGGTACCAGCCCATGAAGTCGTCCCGCTCTTCCTGCACGATGAGCTCGGCCTCGGCGGCCGCCCGTTTGCGAGTCTCCAGGTTCTGTTCGATGATCCCCTGCAGATCATCCACCGTGTAGAGGTAGGCATCGGAGAGATCGTCCACCTCGGCCTCGATGTCCCGCGGCACCGCTATGTCCACCAGAAACATGGGCCTGAAACGGCGCGCCTTCAGCGCCCGCTCCACCATGCCCTTGCCGATGATGGGCAAGGGGCTGGCGGTGGAGCTGATGACGATGTCCGCCTCGTGCAGGTAATCGGGGATCTCTTCGAGCGTCATCACCTGGGCGCCAAACTCCTCGGCCAGGGCATGGGCCCGTTGCAGGGTGCGGTTGGCCACCATCATCTGGCGCACGTTCTGCTCGCGCAGATGGCGGGCCACCAGTTCTATGGTCTCGCCGGCGCCCACCAGCAGCACCTTGGTCTGGGAGAGATCCGAGAAGATGCGCCGGGCCAGGCTGACCGCGGCGAAGGCCACCGACACGGCGCTGGCGCCGATCTCGGTGTCGGTGCGCACTCTTTTCGCCACCGAGAAGGACTTCTGGAACAGACGCTCCAGCGAGCCCTTGAGCACCTCGGCCTGCTGGGCATGGGCGTAGGACTGCTTGATCTGCCCCAGGATCTGCGGCTCCCCCAGCACCAGGGAGTCGAGGCCGCAGGCGACCCGCATCAGGTGGCGCACCGCCTCCTCGTCGTGATGGCGATAGAGGGCGCCCTGCACCTCGCTGGCATCCAGGCCGTGGTAGCGCTGCAGCCACTGGGTGACCTGATCGTCATGGCCCTGCTCCAGGGCGCAATAGAGCTCGGTGCGGTTGCAGGTGGAGACGATCACCGCCTCGTGCACCCCGGGCTGCGCAGCCAACTCCCGCAAGGCGTGGTCGATGCAATCGGGGCCAAAGGCGACCCGTTCCCGCAAGGCGACACTGGCGGTGTTGTGGTTGATTCCGAGGGCAAGCAGACTCATGAGTGGGCGCTGATCGTTTCTTGGGCACAGGGTGTATAAGGCCGCCAATTGTACGAGAAAGGGTAAGGCTTTAAAAGCAATACGGCCGCCCCGTATACTGTGCCAAATCACCATGTTGGGAGCCCAACCTTGTTCTTGCGACTTTTGCCCCTGCTCGGCCTGCTGCTGCTCGCCGGTTGCACCACCACCTCCCCCCAGCGCCAGCAAGTGGATTGGCAGCAGGAGCGCGCCCGCCTCGAGCGACTCGACCACTGGCAGCTGTCGGGCAAGATGGCCATCATCAGCGCCCAGCAGAGGGGCAGCGCCCGCCTCAACTGGCAGCAAGATGGCGAGGATTATCGCCTCAACCTCACCAGCCTCATCGGCACCAGCATACTGGAGCTCTCCCGCAGCCAGGGCCGGATCAGCCTGACTGACAACGAGGGGCGCCAGCACCACAGCCAGGATGCCGAGGCGCTCATCTTCCAGCTCACCGGCTGGCACCTGCCCATCGCCGGCCTGCCGGACTGGATAAAAGGGCTGCCCGGCAAGGCGGACTACCGCCTCAACCCCGACAACAGCCTGGCGAGCGTGCGCGATGGCCAGTGGCAGATAAGCTACCAGGAGTACCGGGATCAGGACGGCTACCGCCTGCCCCACCTGCTCACCATGACGGGGCCCCAGAGCCGCCTCAAACTGCAGATCAACGAGTGGGCCCTGCAACCATGACCCAGCTGCGCTGGCCCGCCCCGGCCAAACTCAATCTCTTCCTGCACATCAACGGCCGCCGCCCCGACGGCTATCACGAGTTGCAGACCCTGTTCATCTTCCTCGACCAGGGCGACTGGCTCGAATTCGAGCCCCTGCCGGACACGGACCAGCTCACCCTGAGCCCGGCCATCCCTGGGGTACCCGATGAGCAGAATCTCATCATCCGCGCCGCCCGCCTGCTGCAAGCCAGATTGCCGCGCCCCCAGGGAGCCCATATCCGGCTGGAGAAGATCCTGCCCATGGGGGGCGGCATCGGAGGGGGTTCATCTGACGCCGCCACCACCCTGGTGGCCTTGAATCACCTCTGGCAGGCGGGGCTCACCCAGGATGAGCTGGCCGAGCTAGGTGTCAGTCTGGGGGCCGATGTGCCGGTGTTCGTGCGCGGTCGCGCCGCCTTTGCCGAAGGCGTGGGAGAGCAGTTGCAGCCGGTCACTCTGCCGCAGCACTGGTATCTGGTGATCAAGCCGGAGTGCCATGTCAGCACGGCGGCCGTGTTTCAGGATCCCGAACTGCCCAGAAATACCCCTAAATTGACATTGCAGGGGTTGCTGGCTGGAGAATGGAAAAACGATTGCGAGCCCCTGGTGAAAAAGCGCCACCCCGAGGTTGCCAATGCGCTCGGCTGGTTGCTAGAATACGCGCCGTCAAGAATGACGGGCACAGGAGCCTGCGTCTTTGCTCAGTTTGAAGACGAAGTGAGTGCTCGAAAGGTGTTGGCCAAGGTACCGAAAGCGTGGGGAGGGTTTGTCGCCAAGGGCGAGAACATATCACCACTCTTCGTGACATTGCAACAGGCTCAATGATTGGGGTATCGCCAAGCGGTAAGGCAGCGGGTTTTGATCTCGCCATTCCTAGGTTCGAATCCTAGTACCCCAGCCATCATTGCAGTACGGGAAGTGTAACCGAAGGCAGACTCCCGTCATGGCTTCGACCCCCTCTCCTCTGCTATAAGGTCTGTGCATCGTTCACTCGGTTGGCCTGCCGGTCCGGGTCCCTGGCCCCTGCCCCGTCAGCTTGCTAAATCGTTTGCTAGCGAACGATTATGGGTCCGATAACGGACTCACCCACATACTGGATGCAACCCCGAGGTTTCAAACCGTGCCTGACATGAAGCTGTTTGCTGGTAACGCAACGCCGGAACTAGCCCAGAAGATCGCAGATCGCCTGTTTATCAAACTCGGCAATGCTGCCGTAGGTCGCTTTAGCGACGGCGAAATCAGCGTACAGATCAATGAGAATGTACGTGGTGGCGATATCTTCATCATTCAATCCACCTGTGCCCCGACCAACGACAATTTGATGGAATTGATCGTGATGGTGGATGCCCTGCGTCGTGCTTCAGCTGGCCGTATCACTGCTGTCATTCCCTACTTTGGCTATGCCCGCCAGGACCGTCGCGTCCGCTCCGCCCGTGTGCCCATCACCGCCAAGGTCGTCGCAGACTTCCTCTCCAGCGTGGGTGTGGATCGCGTGCTGACCGTTGACCTGCATGCCGAACAGATCCAGGGCTTCTTCGATGTCCCGGTCGACAACGTGTTCGGCAGCCCGGTGCTGCTGGAAGACATGAAGTCCAAAAACCTCGAATCCCCCGTGGTCGTCTCCCCGGACATCGGCGGCGTGGTCCGTGCCCGCGCCATCGCCAAGCTGCTGGATGACACCGACATCGCCATCATCGACAAGCGTCGTCCCCGTCCGAACGTCTCCCAGGTCATGCACCTGATCGGTGACGTCGCCGACCGCGACTGCATCATAGTCGACGACATGATCGATACCGGCGGCACCCTGTGCAAGGCCGCCGAAGCGCTGAAAGAGCGCGGCGCCAAGCGGGTGTTTGCCTACGCGACCCACCCGGTCTTCTCCGGCACCGCCGTCGAGAACATCAAGAACTCCGTCATCGACGAGCTGATCATCACCGACTCCATCCCGCTCACCCCGGAGATGAAGGCCGTTGGCAAGGTCAAGCAGCTGACCCTCTCTACCGTGCTGGCCGAGGCTATCCGCCGCATCAGCAACGAAGAGTCCATCTCTGCCATGTTCGAGCATTGATGCCGGCTCGCCAGCTTGCTGGCAGGCCAGATCAGAAAAACCGCCCCCGTGGCGGTTTTTCTCTTTTCCGGGGCTGTGGGCACGGCGGGACGGCATTGGTTGAGTGATCGCCACTCGGCGGCTAGAATATTGCGTCCCATTGCCCCGGGCCATCCGCTCATGGCAAGTAGCGAGTGAAGACATCAAGCGTGACAACTCAAATCAAACTGATCGTCGGGCTGGGCAACCCCGGCGCCGAGTATGCCAAGACCCGCCACAATGCGGGTGCCTGGTATGTCGAGCAGCTGGCCCGCTGGCACAATGTCAGCCTGCGTGAAGAGCCCAAGTTTTATGGCCACACCGCCCGTATCCTGGTGGAGGGGCAGGACGTTCGCCTGCTCATTCCGAACACCTACATGAATCTCTCCGGCAAGGCGGTGGCCGCACTGGCCCGCTTCTACCAGATAGAGCCACAAGAGATGCTGGTGGCCCACGATGAGCTGGATCTGCCCCCCGGCATCGCCAAGTTCAAGCAGGGTGGCGGCCATGGCGGCCACAACGGCCTCAAGGACATCATCGCCAAGATGGGCAACAACAAGGAGTTCTTCCGGTTGCGGCTCGGCATTGGCCACCCCGGTGCCAAGGAGCTGGTCGCCGGCTTCGTGCTGACCAAGGCGCCCAGCAGCGAACAGAGCCTGATCGATGCCGCGCTGGACGAAGCCCTGCGCGCCACCGACATCCTGTTCAAGCAAGACATGACCAAGGCCATGAACCGCCTGCACAGCTTCAAGGCCGAGAAAGCCTGATCCGGCACGCCGGATGGGCCATCACGAGCAAGATATGACCAAGGTCGGGCACCACGAAGTGGCGCCAGGCCGAGAAAGCATGACACGGGTCGCCCGGGCGGCCTCACAGCATCCACCAAGTTAAGGTAACTATCCATGGGTTTTAAATGCGGTATCGTGGGCCTGCCCAATGTAGGCAAATCCACCCTGTTCAATGCGCTGACCAAGGCCGGCATCGAAGCCGCCAACTTCCCGTTCTGCACCATTGAGCCCAACACGGGTGTGGTCCCCATGCCGGATCCCCGCCTCGATCAGCTGGCGGCCATCATCAACCCCCAGCGCGTGGTGCCGACCACCATGGAGTTCGTGGACATCGCCGGCCTGGTGGCAGGCGCCTCCAAGGGTGAGGGTCTGGGCAACCAGTTCCTGGCCAACATCCGCGAGACCGAGGCCATCGGCCACGTGGTGCGCTGCTTCGAAGACGAGAACATCGTCCACGTCGCCGGCAAGGTCTCCCCGGCCGATGACATCGAGGTGATCAACACCGAGCTGGCCCTGTCGGATCTGGATGCCTGCGAGCGCGCCATCCATCGCCAGTCCAAGCGCGCCAAGGGCGGTGACAAGGATGCCAAGCTGGAAGTGGAGACGCTTGAAAAGATTAAAGCCGCTCTGGAAGATGGCAAGATGATCCGTGGTCTGGACCTCTCCAAGGAGGAGCTGGCCGCCGTTGCCCACCTCAACTTCCTGACCCTCAAACCCACCATGTATATCGCCAACGTGGCGGAAGACGGCTTTGACAACAACCCCTTCCTCGACAAGGTGCGCGAGATCGCCGCCGCCGAGAATGCCGTGGTGGTCGTGGTCTGCTGCGCCATCGAGGCGGACATCGCCGAGCTGGATGACGCCGATCGCGCCGAGTTCATGGCGGATCTGGGCATAGAGGAGCCGGGCCTGAACCGGGTGATCCGCTCCGGCTACGAGCTGCTGAGTCTGCAGACCTATTTCACCGCCGGGGTGAAGGAAGTGCGGGCCTGGACCATCCCGGTCGGTGCCACGGCGCCACAGGCGGCTGGCAAGATCCACACCGACTTCGAAAAAGGCTTTATTCGCGCGCAAACCATAGCGTTTGACGACTTTATCACCTACAAGGGTGAGCAAGGCGCGAAGGAAGCGGGCAAGATGCGCGCAGAAGGCAAGGACTATATCGTCAAGGATGGCGATATCATGAACTTCCTGTTCAACGTCTAACCCCATGACAGGCCAGCATTTGCTGGCCTGTTTTTTAAGGGGGAGCAGCGGTTCGCTCAAGGCTCCCTGAGCTTAAAAAAGTCAGATTGTTGGGCTTTTGCGCGACAGAGCGCAATATCTGGCCAAACGCACCCAAATTCGGTTTTTCTCACAAAAAAAGGGTTGACGCCCCAAAGCCAGATACGCATAATTCGGGCCGCACAGTGACGAGGCAACGAGGCACTGGACGCAAGGTTGGCTATGTAGCTCAGTTGGTTAGAGCATCGCACTCATAATGCGAGGGTCACAGGTTCGAATCCCGTCATAGCCACCATTCATCTTGCAGTTGGGGTATCGCCAAGCGGTAAGGCAGCGGGTTTTGATCTCGCCATTCCTAGGTTCGAATCCTAGTACCCCAGCCATTATTCTTAGTTATCGACGCTCATTTGTCGGTAACCAGTTGTGGAAATGTTGAGAGGTTTTTATCTCGTCAATGTGCCTAGGTCCCAATCCTAGTACCACAGCCATTTTTGAAAGCGACTTGCCAGTCCAACGACTGTTGAGAAGCGCTGTTGGGGCATCGCCAAGCGGTAAGGCAGCGGGTTTTGATCTCGCCATACCTAGGTTCGAATCCTAGTGCCCCAGCCATTTTATAAAGTTCCTTGCCGGTCTGATGATCGTTGAGGAGCACTGTTGGGGTATCGCCAAGCGGTAAGGCAGCGGGTTTTGATCTCGCCATCCCTAGGTTCGAATCCTAGTACCCCAGCCATTATTTTCCGTCATCGACGCTGTTGGTGACTCGCTGTGGCAAGCGTGAGAGCTTCTGCTCTCGTCAACGTGCCTAGGTTCAATTCCTAGTAGCCCAGCCATTATTTCCCGTCATCGACGCTGTTGGTGACTCGCTGTGGCAAACGTGAGAGATATTGCTCTCGTCAACGTGCCTAGGTTCGAATCCTGATGCCGCAGCTGTTTTTCCTTGTACACGACCATATCGCATACAAGACGGCTATGTAGCTCAGTTGGTTAGAGCATCGCACTCATAATGCGAGGGTCACAGGTTCGAATCCCGTCATAGCCACCATTATTGTTCTGTTGGGGTATCGCCAAGCGGTAAGGCAGCGGGTTTTGATCTCGCCATCCCTAGGTTCGAATCCTAGTACCCCAGCCATTATTTTTATCATCGGCTTGACCGGTGACGTAAGGCAGTGTGGTAAGCGTGAGAGGTTTTGCTCTCGTCAACGTACCTAGGTCCGCATTCTAGTACCACAGCCATTTTTACCCGTCGTTGACATGAAGATGTCGATGACACACGAACAGGGCCGCTGGCCCTGTTTGTTTAGACATCCAAGGCTATGTAGCTCAGTTGGTTAGAGCATCGCACTCATAATGCGAGGGTCACAGGTTCGAATCCCGTCATAGCCACCATATTGTTTTGCGGAAGTGGCGAAATTGGTAGACGCACCAGATTTAGGTTCTGGCGCCCTAGGCGTGAGAGTTCGAGTCTCTCCTTCCGCACCATCAATCGCAGTACCAAACAGACCAGCTCAGGCTGGTTTTTTTGTGTCCGTTTTTCCCCGCCTCCCCCGGCCAACCCATCACCATTGGCCATGAAAAAGCGGCCCAGGGGCCGCTCGTCTCTCATCTCAGGGGTCAGAACGGGAACAGCCAGGGAATGGTCAACACGCTCACCACCATCACCAGCAGGGTGAAGGGCACGCCGATACGCACGAAGTCGATGAAGCCGTACTCGCCGGGCCCCAGCACCAGGGTATTGACCGGCGAGGAGACGGGGGTCATGAAGGCCGCCGAGGCCGCGATGGCAATGGTCATGGCGAAGGGATAGGGCGAGACGCCCATCTGCTGGGCGGCACCGATGGCGATGGGCGCCATCAAGACGGCGGTGGCCGTGTTGGAGATGAACAGACCGGTCAGGGCCGTCAGGGCGAACAGGCTGGCCAGCATCACCCGCGGCCCCATCTCCCCGACCAGGGCCATCAGGCCCCCGACAATCAGGTCCACCCCGCCGGTCTTTTGCAGGGCCAGGGCGAAGGGCAGCATGCCGACGATGAGGATCAGGGTCGGCCAGTGAATGGACTTGTAGGCGCTCTCGAGATCGATACAGCGAAACTGGCCCATCAGCAGGCAGGCGATCAGTGCCGCCACCACATTGGGCACGGGATCCGTCACCATCAGCAGCACCATGATCCCCAACGAGAGCAGCGCATAGGCCGCCTGGCTGCGCGCCGGGGCCATCTCGTCCACCTCGGCCGGCAGACCCAGCAGCAGGAAATCGCGGTGATGGCTGTGCAGCTGACGGATGAGGCTCCAGTTGCCCGCCAGCAGCAACCTGTCTCCCAGCTGCAGCGGCTCGTCCACCAGGCGCCCGGCCAGGGCTTCGCCATTGCGCCTGATTCCCACCACGCTCAAGCCATACTGATTGCGAAACGCCGTCTCCCGCAGGCTCTTGCCGAGCAGGCTGGATTCGGGGATGAGCGACACCTCGGCCAGCCCCACCTCCCGCGCCTGATCCGAGAAGTAATCGCCCCGCAGTATCATGGGCTCGAGCATGGCCTCGCTGCAGAACGTTCGGATATCCACCTCGGGATCCGCCATGTCGATGAGCAGCACGTCCCGCGCCTGAAACTCCGAGATCCCGGAAACGCTCACCATGACCCGCCGAAACTTGCGCCAGCGCTCCACCCCTATGATGTTGGCGCCGTAGCGGGCCCGCAGTTGCAAGGCATCCAGGGTATGGCCTATCAGGGGCGACCCCGGCCGGATCGCCAGTCGCCGCGCCCGCCCGGTCAGGCGATAATCGCGGATGAGATCCCGCAGCGTGCTGCGCCTGCTCCCCTTGCTGCGTCCCGGTTGGACGTCCCTGGCCAGGGAGCCGCGCACCAGCAGCATGTAAGCGATGCCGAGCAACAGAATGAGCAGGCCCATGGGGCTGAAGCTGAAGAAGCCAAAGCCCGGGATGCCATGGCGCACCAGCTCGCTGTTGACCACCATGTTGGGAGGCGTTGCCACCAGGGTCATCATGCCGCTGATGAGGCCGGCGAAGCCGAGCGGCATCATGAGCCGTCCCGCCGGGATCCCCATGCGGTTAGCGACGCTGAGTACCACAGGGATGAAGATCGCCACCACCCCGGTCGAGCTCATCACGGCGCCGAGCCCGGCCACCGCCACCATCAGCAACACCAGCAAGCGGATCTCGCTGTTGCCCGCCACCTTCACCAGGGCATCGCCCACCTGATAGGCGATGCCGGTGCGCACCAGCCCCTCCCCCACCACGAACAGGGCGGCGATCAGGATGACGCTGGGATCACTGAAACCGGCCAGCGCCTCGGTCAGGGTCAGGGTGCCACTCAGCACGAACAGGATAAGCACCAGCAGCGCCGTCACATCCATGCGCACCCGGTTGCTGACAAACAGGTAGATGGCCCCCAGCAGCAGGCAGAGTACCCAGATCAACTCACCATTCAACGCCCTCTCCTCCCCTTCTCGCAGTCCCGGATAACAGTGGACTCTATCAGAACACAGTCACGGCATCAGCGTCTTGTGACATATCAATAAAGCGTCCTCGACGCCGCAGGCAGCGTCACGGCTCAGGGGAGGCAATAACGTACCGACGGTCACTGTGCCAGGATGGCGGCGCCTGCACAGGGTCGAGGGGAAAGGCGATGAGATGGGGCCGGCATACCACAGCCAGTCTCTGGGTCGGGGATGGGCAACAGGACAGCAGGACAGCAGGGCAGCGCCCCGATCAGGGGGTGGTGCACATCGCCATGGCAGCCAGGCCAGGTGTCTAGGCTGCTCCATGGCTGGCCCGGCATGAAGATGAGGGGGGACATGGTGGGGCGCAGAGGTGCCGGAGTGCCACGCTACTCTGGCCGCAATACGATGTCCCACCCCGAATGGGAGTTGGGCTACCCTAGTCTGCCGTCACATCCTCCTCTTCTTCCCGATCCTCCCTGCCTTGGATTGGTCTCTCCGGCAGTGCAAAACCCTGCTCGGCCATGCAGCTCTCAAACGCGCTATCCCCCGGTTTGCCACTCTCCCTGCAGCTGTCCAAGGCCGCCTTCATCTCGGCCGACATCTCGCGAGGAGGCTTGGGCGGGGTGCGACTGTCCTGATCGGCCGCCATGGCGGTGCAGGCAACGAGGGATAACAACAGGGGCAAAACAATCTTCATGGCATGACTCCGTGCAATGTGTGACATCCGCCGCGAAGGGCTGTGATGACCCGGCAGATCGGGCGATTCATGCTAGCGAAGAATCCAGGGGATGAGGGTCAAGGCGGGGTAAAAGGAGTGTTGGTACAACGTAAAAACAGCAGGCAGGCCCCATGCGGTGCCTGCCTGCCACCAACACCCCTTACATGGCGTTGGTGGATTCGAAGATCTTGTCGGCGGAGGCCTCGACAAAACCCGGGTAGAGGCTGCCGTCAGCCTGGGGATAGCGCAGGGCAAACTCGTAGAAGCAGCTCGGGATCTGCGCCACGCCATCGCTGAAGGGCACATTTGCCTTGTCCGCCATGGTGGAGGATTGCTCCAGCATCACCTGGGGATCCCCCTTCACCTCGCCGCCGGCAGTATTGAGCACGAAGCCAGCCGCCTTCAGGGCCTCATTGACCGACTGTATGGTGTCATAGCCGGCCAGGCGGTTGATGCTGACGGTGAAATGGTTGGCACGATAACCCCAGGCCGCCATCCAGGCCGCATACTCGCTCTCGGCGAGCAGGGTCTGGTAATCGCTGCCGGAAACCTGCCAGGGCGCGCCCGCATAGAGGAAGGCGCTGGTATCGGTCAGGTGGGTCGGCACCTGGGCAACCAGCTTGTGGATGATGGCCTGGGCAGCATCCGAGAGCTCCTCCACCTTCAACTCGCTGATGAACACCTTGGGCGCGTCCGGATCGGCATGCTCGAAGTGCTTCGCGTAGAGCTTCTTCGCCTTGAACACATACTCGTCCTTCTCCTCGTAGCCCAGGGCACGGAAGTGGGCGGCCAGCGTCTCAAGGCCCACCTGGGGCAGGTTGAAGGTGCGAAATGCCACGTGGTCGTTGACGATGGGCTCACCGCCCCCCAGCAGTTGGTGGACCTTGAGGGCACTCGGGGTGACTTGAATGTAGTTATCCCACAGATGACCGAACAGGGTTTCGATATCCTTTTGCATCTCTCTTTCCTTTGCTCGCGGGTACAGACAAGGGCACCCGTCTGGTGCCCTTTTCGTTGTTGTTATCAGCCATGCGGATCAGCGGAGGGCAGCTCCGCCATGGCGGCCTTGCGCTCTTTGACCGAGGCGACCGGGGAGATGATGCAGCCTGCGGCGGCGTTGGCCCTCTCCTGCTGCATCAATCACCTCAGTCTCGATTAGAAGGTCAGACCGGGGGAGAGCTGCTCCGGCATGGCGGCCTTGCTGTCTTCGACGGAGGCCACTGGATACGCACAGTAGTCGGCAGCGTAGTAGGCGCTCGCCCTGTGGTTGCCGGAGGCGCCGATGCCGCCGAAGGGCGCGGCGCTGGAGGCGCCGGTGATGGGCTTGTTCCAGTTGACGATGCCGGCACGGATCCGCTTGAAGAAGTGCTGCCAGTCCGCCTCGTTGTCGCCCAGCAGGCCGGCGGAGAGGCCGAAGCTGGTGGCATTCGCCTTCTCGATGGCGGCATCGAAGTCGTCGTAGCGAATGAGCTGCAGCAGCGGACCGAAGTACTCTTCATCTGGCAGGGCCGCGACTGCCGTCACGTCGATGATGCCCGGGGAGACGAAACCGGTGCCCGCTTCCAGATGCTTGAGGCTGAGCAGACTCTCGCCACCGAGGCGCTGCAGGTTGGCCTGGGCCTCGACCATGCCGAGCGCCGCCTTCTCGCTGATCATGGCCCCCATAAAGGGCTGATCGGCGGCGTCATAGAGGCCGACCTTGATCTGGCCGACCACCTCCACCAGTCGCTTGACCAGGGCATCGCCGCGCTCGCCGCGCTCCACGAACAGACGACGGGAGCAGGTGCAGCGCTGACCGGAGGTGATAAAGGCGGATTGCACTATCGCGTGCACCGCGCCGTCGATGTCGCTCACGTCTTTTACGATGAGCGGGTTGTTGCCACCCATCTCCAGGGCCAGGATCTTGCCCGGCTGGCCGGCGAACTGCTGGTGCAGGAAGTGGCCGGTACGGGACGAGCCGGTGAAAAAGAGACCGTCGATGTCCGGATTGCCCGCCAGGGCCTTGCCGGTCTCCACCTCCCCCTGCACCAGGTTGATGACGCCGGCGGGCAGGCCCGCTTCCTGCCACACCTTGAGCATGGCCTCGGCCACCATGGGGGTCAGCTCGGAGGGTTTGAACACCACGGTATTGCCGGCGATGATAGCGGGCACTATGTGGCCGTTGGGCAGGTGGCCCGGGAAGTTGTAGGGGCCGAACACGGCCACCACGCCATGGGGCTTGTGGCGCACGAAGGCCTTGGCACCCGGCATGGGGTTTTCCACCGTGCCGGTGCGCTCGTCATGGGCCCGGATGGAGATGGCGATCTTGCCCTGCATGGCGGCGACCTCGGTGCGGGTCTCCCACAGCGGCTTGCCGGTTTCCCGGGCGATGGTGAGCGCCAGGGCTTCCTTGTGTTCCCCAAGCAGGTCGGCGTAGCGGCGCACTATGGCCAGACGATCCTCGAGGGCCAGATCGGACCAATGGTAGAAGGCGGCGCGGGCCGCCTTGACGGCGGCATCCACCTGGGCCTGGCTCGCCGCCTGCCCCTGCCAGATCACTTCGTTCTTGGCCGGATCCCGTGACTCGAATCCCTTGCCCTCGCCCGCCAGCCAGTGGCCATTAATCAGCTGTACTAATTCGCTCATTGCATATCCTTGTTGCTTGCGTTGCCTGGCGTCCGAGCCTGCGGCCGCCCAGTCGTCATGTTCGCGGGAAGGGGCATCCCCTCCCCCTTGTCAGTCCAGATCCACGACCCGCACCAGATCGCCATTCTCCACCTTGAGGGCGGCGGCCATCTTGGGCGGCACTATGGCCTCCTGCTTGTCCAGATCGACCCGGATATTGCCAAGGCAGGCCCGATACTGTTCGAAGCGGGTGTTGCACAGCAGATAGGTGCGGCCCCCCAGAGGCTCTCCTACCACCACGGTCAGGCGCTTGCTGCGGCGTATGGTGCGGATGTTGTTCACGTCGCATTCGACGGTGGGGCCGGCATCGAAGATATCCACATAACCGCGGTTCACGAAGCCTTCGTCCTGCAGCATCTTGATGGCGGGGCGAGTCTTCTCATGGGTCTTGCCGATGACGGCCCGCGCCTCATTGCTGAGCAGATTGACGTAGATGGGGTACTTGGGCATCAACTCGGCGATGAAGCGCTTCTTGCCGATCCCGGTGAGATAGTCGACGGTGGGAAAATCCATCGAGAAGAAGTGCTTTTGCAGCCACTCGTAAAACGGGCTGTGGCCATTGGCATCGGAGACGCCGCGCATCTCGGCGAAGACGGTCTTGTCAAACAGCTCCGGGTGCTCGGCCATGAACAGGAAGCGGTGCTTGGAGAGCAGTCGGCCATTGAGCCCCTCGCGGGCACATTCGCGCAAAAACAGGGTACAGAGCTCGGAATTGCCGGTGTAGTCGTTGGACAGGGTCAGCGTCTCGACCACGTTGTAGATGCCGAGCTTGGGGGAAGAGTGGACGACCTTGCCGATGTGATAGTTGTAAAACGGCTGGGACAGGCCCACGGCCGCGTCGATGGCACAGGTGCCGACCATGTCCCCGCTTTCCAGATCCTCGGCCACGAAGAAATAGAGGCAGTCGCCCTTTCCCGCGGGTTTGTCCGAAAAGGTCTGGGTGGAGGCATCGATCTTGCGCTGCAGCAGCTCATCATTGACCGGCAAGGAGGTCATGCCGGTACCGGATTCGATGGCACAGGTCTTGAGTCCGGCAAAATCTTTCTGTTCGATGGGACGAATTAACAACATAGATGACAACTCCCTTTCATTGACGACAGGTGGGGTCCCGGCTCCTGCCGGGAGTGGCCCCCACCTCAATTCGGGATCAGGCGTTAACGACCTGAGCCACGGCCAGCTCGAAGCGAGCCAGCCCTTCCTTGATGTCCGCTTCCGGGATCACCAGGGAGGGAGCAAAACGCACCACATTGGTACCGGCCACCAGGGCCATCAGCCCCTGATCGATGGAGGCCAGCAGGAAGTCACGGGAGCGGCCTTTGAAGTCATCGTTGAGCACGGCGCCCAGCAGCAGGCCCTGGCCACGGACTTCGCTGAAGCAGTGGTACTTGGCGTTGATGGCGTCGAGCCCGGCACGGAACAGGGCTTCGCGCTGCTTGATGCCGCTGAGCACTTCCGGGGTATTGACCACATCCAGCACGGCCTCGGCCACGGCGCAGGCCAGCGGGTTGCCGCCGTAGGTGGAGCCGTGAGTCCCCACTTTCAGGTGAGCCGCGATCTCCGTGGTGGTCAGCATGGCACCGATGGGGAAGCCGCCGCCGAGCGCCTTGGCGCTGGTGAGGATATCCGGGGTGACCCCCAGGCCCATGTAGGCAAACAGCTCGCCGGTACGGCCGACCCCGGATTGCACCTCGTCATAGACCAGCAGGGCATTGTGCTTGTCGCACAGCTCGCGCACCCCTTTGGCAAACTCGTCGGTGGGACGAATGATGCCACCCTCCCCTTGCAGCGGCTCCATCACCACGGCGCAGGTATTGTCGGAGATGACGGCGGCCAGCTCGGCCAGATCGTTGTAGGTGACATGGGTGATGTCGGCCGGCTTGGGACCGAAACCGTCGGAGTAGGCCGCCTGGCCGCCGACGCTGACGGTGAAGAAGGTGCGGCCATGGAAGCCCTGATGGAAGGCGATGATCTGGGTCTTGTGCTCACCGAACTTGTCGATGGCATAGCGGCGAGCCAGCTTGAGGGCCGCTTCGTTCGCCTCGGCGCCGGAGTTGCAGAAATAGACCTTCTCGGCGAAGGTGGCGGCGACCAGCTTCTTGGCCAGGCGCAGGGCCGGCTCGTTGGTCATCACGTTGGAGAGGTGCCACAACTTCTCGCCCTGGGTTTTCAGAGCCTCGACCAGCTTGGGATGGCAATGGCCCAGGCCATTGACCGCGATACCGCCGGCGAAATCCACATACTCGCGCCCTTCCTGATCCCAGACACGTGACCCTTCACCACGCACCGGGATGATCTTGGCGGGCGCATAGTTGGGAACCATGACTTCATCAAACACTTCACGTGTCACTGCCAACAACTCTGACATACTTGCTCTCCTTCCAGATGGCGACAGAATAATCCACCGCCTAAAAGTTAAATCCGTGTAAACGTGACGGGATTATCACAGAAAAAAAGTAAAAAGTCTGTAACCTGACGACCTACGAGGAACAATGTTCGATTGCTCATGAGATTTTAGGCAGCCCCATTGCATAACGGCTCAGAGGGTGTTGGCAAGAGATAATTTGGGCAGGAAGCGGGGTGAATAAAGTGTCAGGGAAAATTTTTTCGGCGACATATGAAAAACGAGAGTCAGATCACGACTTTCGGCCGAAATGGGGTGAAATCCCCCCGGGATCCCGGGGACAGAGAGCCAAAAAACCTAGTCGAATGAAGCCCTTTCTCCATGACCATTTCGACCGTTGCGCCCAGGGGCGGCCTCGTCCGAACGGGAGCAGAGCGCCGGCCGCTCCACTCGGTGGATTATCCGGCTAAAGGGAGAAACGGAGCAGAAAATAGGGCTCAGCGCCGGGACAGGAAGTTGGCCAACAGCTCGTGGCCCTGCTCGCTCAGTATGCTCTCGGGATGAAACTGCACCCCTTCCACCGCCAGCGTCCTGTGGCGCAGCCCCATGATCTCGTCGAACGAACCATCGGCGTGCTCGCTCCAGGCGGTCACCGCCAGGCAATCAGGCAGGGTGTCGCGCCGGACCACCAGGGAGTGGTAGCGGGTCACCCGCAGCGGATCCTGCAATCCGGCAAAGAGCCCCTCCCCCCCATGGCGGATCAGGGAGGTCTTGCCATGCATCACTCGGCGGGCACGCACCACCTCGGCGCCAAACGCCTGGGCCAGGGACTGGTGGCCGAGGCAGACCCCGAGGATGGGGATCCGGCCGGCGAAATGGGCGATAGCGACCAGCGAGATGCCTGCCTCATTGGGGGTGCAGGGGCCGGGGGAGATCACCAGGTGATCGGGGGCCATGGCCTCGATGTCGGCCAGGGTCAGTTCATCGTTGCGCTTGACCACGACCTCCTGTCCCAGGGAGCCGAAATACTGCACCAGGTTCCAGGTAAAGGAGTCGTAGTTGTCGATCAGTAACAGCATGGGCAGCGGGAAGCTTAGCGGTCCAGGTAGCGGCCCTGTTCCATCTCCCGCTCCCGTTGGCACTCGGCGAGGTAGATGGCGGCGACGATGGCGGGGGTGGCATGGTGCCGGTCGATGGCGTTGGAGACCATCAGTTGCAGGGTATTGAGGTTCTTGGCCTTGCGGAACTTGCGCAGCCAGTGGCCCTTGTCACCCAACTCTTCAATGGCGGTTTTTTCTTCGGTCAACATGTTCACTCTTGGGACTCAAGGTCCACTCAAATCAGGATCCGGAGATCGCTCATAGCGGCGGGCAAAACAAAGAAAGCCAGGTCGATACCCGGCTTCCTACGGTGTCACCACAATCCGATATATCAGGCTCTTGGAACGAAGCCGACCACATCATATACGCTGGCCAGGGTTTTTTCAGCCCTTTCCCTGGCCTTTTCTGCGCCGGCGGCGAGAATGGCCTTCAGGTGGGACTCATCCTGACGCAGCGCGTGGAAGCGGGCCTGCAGCGGCTCGAGCAGGGCGACCACGGCCTCGGCGGTCTCCGTCTTCAGATGACCATACATCTTGCCTTCGAAGTGCTGTTCCAGCTCAGGAATGGTGCGACCGGTCACACCGGACATCAGGGTCAGCAGGTTGGACACCCCGGGCTTGTTCACCGGATCGAAACGCACCACGGCGGGATCGTCGGAGTCGGTGACGGCACGCTTGATCTTCTTGACGATCTGCTTGGGATCTTCCAGCAGGCCGATGAAGTTCGCCTCGTTGTCGTCGGACTTGGACATCTTCTTGGTGGGATCCTGCAGGCTCATCACCCGGGCACCCTCTTCGGGAATGAAGGGCTCCGGCAGGGTGAACACCTCCCCGTGCAGGTTGTTGAAGCGGGTGCAGATGTCGCGGGTCAGCTCCAGGTGCTGCTTCTGATCGTTGCCGACCGGTACCTGATTGGCTTGGTAGAGCAGGATATCCGCCGCCATCAGCACGGGGTAACCAAACAGGCCGACGTTGACGTTGTTCTCAAAGCGCGCCGACTTGTCCTTGAACTGGGTCATGCGCGACAGCTCGCCCATCTGGGTGTAGCAGTTGAGGATCCAGCCGAGCTCGGCGTGCTGGGGCACGTGGGACTGGATGAAGACGGTGCTCTTGGCCGGATCGACCCCCACCGCCAGATAGAGGGCGGCGGCATCGAGACACGCCTTGCGCAGGGCCGCCGGATCCTGGCGGGTGGTGATGGCGTGCAGGTCGACGATGCAGTACAGGCAATCGAAGTCATCCTGCATCTTGACCCATTGGCGCAGGGCGCCCATGTAGTTGCCTATGGTGAGTTGGCCGGAGGGCTGGGCGCCGCTCAGTACGATTGGTTTAGCCATGGAGAGGAGTCCTTGTTCTTATTCGGCCAGCAGGGCGTCGAGTTCACAGAAGCGCTCGCACACCCAGTCAGGGTTGGAGTCGGCGATGGGGCGGCCATAGTTGTAACCGTAAGTGAGACCCACCACCTTCATGCTGGCGGCCTGGGCGGCCAGCACATCATTCTCGGAGTCGCCCACCATCAGGGTGCGGGAGGGCTTTACCCCCAGTTCGTGGCAAGCGTGCAGCAGCGGCTCTGGCCTGGGTTTCTTCTCGGGCAGGCAGTTGCCCCCGAGCCAGAGCGCGAAGCAGTCGCCGATGCCGAGGGCATCGAGAATGGGCGCCACGAAGTGGCTGGGCTTGTTGGTCACCACCGCCTGCTGGTAACCCAGGCGTTGCAGGCGACGCAGGCTCTGCTCCACCCCCTCATACATGGCCAGCCCTTCCAGCAGGCAGGCCTGGTAGTGGCGATCAAACAGGGGACGCGCCCGCTCAAACAGCTCGTCGCCGTCGCGATACGCCAGGGCGCGGCTGATAAGCTTGTCGGCGCCATTGCCGACCCAGGTACGCACCACGGCCTCATCGACCTCGGCCAGTCCCAGGTCGGCGAGGGTGCGATTGACCGCCAGTGCCAACTGGGCGGCGCTGTCAATCAGGGTGCCGTCCAGATCGAACAGCACCAGATCGAAGGGACGTTCAACGGACATGGGCCAGCTCCGCCCGCATCTGGTCGATCACCGCCTTGTAGTCCGGCTGGCTGAAGATGGCAGAGCCCGCCACGAACATGTCGGCACCGGCCTTGGCGATCTCGCGGATGTTGTCCACCTTGACGCCGCCGTCGATTTCGAGGCGAATGTCACGGCCGCTCTCGTCGATCAGGCGACGCACCTGACGCAGCTTGTCGAGGGTGCCGGGGATGAAGCTCTGACCACCAAAGCCCGGGTTGACCGACATCAGCAGGATCACGTCCAGCTTGTCCATCACGTACTCGAGGCAGGTGAGCGGGGTGGCCGGGTTGAGCACCAGACCGGCCTGGCAACCCTGCTCCTTGATGAGACCCAGGGTACGATCCACGTGATCGGAGGCTTCCGGGTGGAAGGTGATGAGGTTGGCACCCGCCTTGGCGAAATCGGGCACGATGCGATCCACCGGCTTGACCATGAGGTGCACGTCTATCATCGCCTCGATGCCGAAGTCGCGCAGCGCCTGACAGACCATGGGGCCTATGGTCAGGTTGGGCACATAGTGGTTGTCCATCACATCGAAATGCACCACGTCGGCCCCGGCGGCCAGCACCTTGGCAACATCGTCACCCAGGCGGGCGAAGTCGGCGGAGAGGATCGAGGGGGCTATCAGAAAGTCTTTCATCACGTCATCCATTGGCAGCTAGGCGAAAAGCGGCGCAATTTTACCCCAAAGCGGGCCAGGAAACGAGGCCGATCACCGCCTCTCCCCGCCCGAAGACGCGGGAGCGAACCTGCCGGGCAGACCAGAGACGGGGAATGCAGGGGAGGAAGCGGCCAAAGCTGGCTAGGCTGATAACCATCAGGAGGCCCTCATGAACCAACGACTCTCCCTATGGCATACCCTCACCAGCACCCTGGCGGCCCTGTTTGGCGTGCAATCCCAGCGCAACCGCCAGCGGGACTTTGCCGGCGGCTCGCCCCTTCTGTTCATCCTGATGGGGCTGCTGCTTATCGCCGCCCTGGTCGGCAGCCTCTGGTTGCTGGTGAGCTGGGTACTGGGATGAGGCAGGCCTTGCTCAGGCGCTCGCCTCGCTCTCGATCAGATCTCCGGGATACCAGCCCTGCTCGGGGGCGATGCCGGGTGGATAGAGCGCCAGCAGCTCGGCCACCTTGTTGCGGGTGCCGCCATTGCGGCTGATGGTGCGCTTGACCAGGATCTCGTCGAGCCTGGCGCCGCGATACAGCTCGCGGGTCAGCTCGATGTCGTGGTTGCTGATGAGCACGGGCACCCCCTTCTCGGCGGCCGTATGGCGGGCCAGCCGGGCCAGGATCGCCTGATCGTCCAGGGTGAAGCCCCCGGCGGAATAGGTGGTGAAGCTGGCGGTGGTGGAGAGGGGAGCATAGGGGGGATCGCAGTAGATCACCCAATCCGGCTCCGCCCGCTTGATGGCGTCGGCATAGCTCTCACAGATGAAGGTGGCTTTTTGCGCCTTCTCGGCGAAGGCCCACAGCTCCTTCTCGGGGAAGTAGGGCTTCTTGTAAGAACCGAATGGCACGTTGAAGCCGCCCTTCTTGTTGTAGCGGCACAGGCCATTGAAGCCATGGCGATTCAGGAACAGGAACAGCAGGGAGCGATCGAAGCTGCCCTCTGCCTGATTGAACTGGGTACGCAGCCGGTAGTAAGCCGCCTTGTGGTTGTTGTCGGCCACGAACAGCTTGCGCGCCTCGGCGATCAGCCGATCCGGCTTCTGCTTGAGATGGTTGTAGAGCGCAATCAGATCCGGATTGATGTCATTGAGCACATAGGCGTCATAGTCGGTGTTGAGAAACACGGATCCGGCGCCGACGAAGGGTTCAAGCAACACACGCCCTGCTGGCAACCGCTCGGCAATCTCTTCCACCAGGGAGTATTTTCCCCCGGCCCATTTTAAAAAAGCGCGTGTTTTCTTCATGGAAATCCGGCGTTAAGGAGGCAGCAACCCAAAAAGGGGGACGATTCTACCCCCTTATCCGACCTGCTGCTATGGCTTCAGCTCTTTTTGTACCTGGGCGAACGACTTGGGCCAGGGTTGTCCCTTGAGCAGGGCCGGCGGCAACTGGCGGATCGCCGCCTTCGCCTGCTGGGCACTGCCGTAATCCCCCTGCAACACCACGAACCAGGGACTGCCGCGAAATTGGGTCTGATAGAGCCAGATCTTGCCGGCCAGACGGTGTTCGGCCACGAACTTGTCGACCGCCGGGCGATTGCTCGCCCCCATCAGCTGCACGCTGTAGTGGGTCCTCGCCTTCTTCTGCAAGGTGGCGACCGGCGTCAGGGGGACACGGGGGGCGGCCACGGTCGGCTCCTGGCTCTTGCCCGGGTCAGGTTGGGTTGTGCTTGTCTGGCGCTGGGCCGGTGCTGCGCCCTGGCTGGGTTGAGCGGCCTGACTCTGGGGCTTGCCGGGGGCGGCCTCGCCGGTCAGCTCCTTGACCACCTCGGTCGGCAGGGCACCGCTGACGCCGGGCTGAGTCATCAGCTTCTCGACCACGTCATCGGAAATGACCAGGCGGCGCCCCTCGTAGTTGCCGGCATCCGCTGTCACCGTCTCGCTCTGTACCGCCTTGGGCAGGTCCTGACTCTCCGCCTGCCAGTCACGCACCAGGGCCGCGCTGTCCTGGTTGCCACTGCCGGTGCCGATCGCTCCGCTCTGGGCTGATCCCTCCTGGGTCAGGGACCCTTGCGGCTGTTCGCCTGGGATGGGCAGTGGCAGCGGGGCCTCGAGGGCTTGATTTCCCGCCACGCCTTCCGGTTTGTCCCCGAGCAGCGCCGGCACCAGGTAAGTAAGCGCCAACAAGATGCCGATGACGGCGACAAACCCCAGCACGACCGTCTTGATGGGCAGCTTGGGTTGGGGCTTCTTGGGTCTTCTGTCGGTCATGATATCCTCCAGGGCCTGCATGATGGTGGACGGGTGGCCTTTCGCCTGGCTCAGGATCTCCTCTACCTTGCTCTTGGGCAAGAGGCTGGCCGGTATCTTCTGTGCCTTCGCCTTTTCATACAGGAAGATCCGCTGTTCGGGGGCGCTCAGGGGCGCGACTTCCAGCTCCAGGGCAGGCATGGCCCGCCCCTTCAGCCCCGCCCGTCCCCTGCGACACCAGCCGTCATCCCCGCTGAGCAGGATCGCCAGCTGATGGGGTCTGGTCAGGGTATCGTTGTGGCGGCACAGGGCCCACAGCTCGCCAAGCAGCTCGGCGGGCAGGTCACTGGCCCGCTCGATGAGCAGCAGCAGGGTGGCGGGTTTGCCCTCCAGCATGCGAAAGAAGCTGTCGGCCAGGGCATCCTGAGGATTGAACAGGGGCCTGTCGACCACCTGCTCGAGCAGTAACTGGCGCACCTCGGCCATCTTCATGTCGGGGCGGCCGATGAGGCTCACCACTGTCACCTTCTCGGGCAGACGGCTGAGCAAGGACTCGCAGAGGGTGGCACGGCCGCTGCCGGCCGGACCGGAAAGAAAAATGAAGGGGTGATTGAATTCAATCAGATGCAGCAGCCGTTCGACCAGCTGCCGCTGGGAGGGAAACTGGAGTAACTTACTCACATTCGGACTCGATCACCGACTGCAGTTGGGCATCAGACACATCGGCCACCACTTCGGCATGACCAATCCCCACCGGCAATACCAGGCGCAGCTTGCCCGCCAGCACCTTCTTGTCGCGGCGCATGTGGCGCAGGTAAGCATCGAACCCCATGCCGGCAGGGCCCTTCACCGGCAGTCCGGCGGCCAGCAGCAGGGCGCGGATCCGCTCCTCCTGCTCGCCATCGAGCTGGCCGCGCAAGCGGGCCGTGGCGGCCGCCTGCATCATGCCTGCGGCAACCGCCTCACCGTGCAGCCAGTTGCCATAGCCCTGCTCCGCCTCGATGGCGTGACCGAAGGTGTGACCCAGATTGAGCAGCGCCCGCACGCCATGCTCCGTCTCATCCTCGGCCACCACTTCCGCCTTGATCTCGCAGCAACGCTTGATGGCATAGGCCAGCGCCGCCGGATCCAGCCGTTGCAGCCGGGACATGTTCTGTTCCAGCCAGTGGAAGAAATCCGCATCCCAGATGATGCCGTACTTGATCACCTCGGCCATGCCGGCGGCAAACTCGCGCGCGGGCAGGGTTTGCAGGCACTCGGTGTCGATGACCACCAGCCTGGGCTGGTAGAAGGCACCTATCATGTTCTTGCCGAGGGGATGGTTGACGGCGGTCTTGCCGCCGACGGAGGAGTCGACCTGGGAAAGGAGGGTGGTGGGCACCTGGATGAAGGGGATGCCACGCTGGAAACTGGCGGCCGCGAAGCCCACCACATCCCCTATCACACCCCCACCCAGGGCGATCAGTGTGGTATCGCGTCCATGGTTGGTCTCAAGCAGCGCAGACATGATGCGCTCGAAGGTCGCCAGGGTCTTGTGCGCCTCACCATCCGGCAGGATCAGGTGTTCTACCTGATAATCCGTCAGCAGCTGGCTCACCCGCTCGAGATAGAGGGGCGCCACGACAGTGTTGGTCACTATCATGACCCGCTTGCCCTTGATGGCCTGAGTCAGCGCCTCGGGGCGCTGCAACAGTCCAGCCGCAATTTCTATGGGGTAAGAGCGCTCACCCAGTTCGACCTTCAACCTTTCCATGGACGTCCTCGAGATTACATACCGATCAGCTTGACGATTTGATTGGCGACGACTTTAGCACTCTGATCATCGGTGTGGATAACAAAGTCGGCCACTTCCTCGTACAGGGCGTTGCGCTCTTGCGCCAGACGCTCCAGTACCTCGCGGGGCGGCTCTTCGGTTTGCAGCAGCGGGCGACGCTTGTCTCTCTGTGTGCGTGCCAGTTGCTTCTCTATGGTGGTTTCGAGGTAAACGACGATGCCGCGGGCAGAGAGCTTGTTGCGGGTCTCGCGGCTCTTGATTGCTCCGCCGCCCGTTGCCAGCACTATGCCTTGCTGCTCGGACAGATCGCCGATCACCTTCTCCTCGCGGATCCGGAAACCTTCTTCGCCTTCAACATCGAACACCCAGCTGATATCGGCACCACTGCGGCGCTCAATTTCATGATCTGAGTCGAAAAACTCCATATGCAGTTGTTCTGCCAGATGTCTACCTATGGTGCTCTTGCCCGCACCCATGGGACCTATCAGGAAAATATTGCGTTTCTCAGCCATGTCTTTTCGTTAGTAATTACAAACTGTACGACCCCGATGAACTATGGATCGGGGTACCTATGAACCTTATCTTTCGATGGATCAGGAGGGGGATTATCTCAATAGAAATCGGGACTGGCAACCGCAGCCCTTACGCCCCAGCCTCATTGGGGCGTAAGGTTATATGTGTTTTACCCTCACATGTAAAGCATTCAGAAGCTGTCGGTCACTATCCTCGGGGTCACGAAAATCAGCAGTTCCCGCTTCTTGTTCTCGCTGGTGGTCTTGCGAAACAGGGCGCCAAGACCCGGGATATCCCCCAGCAGCGGCACCTTGCTGACATCGTTCTTGATGGTCTGCTGATAGATGCCGCCGAGCACCAGGGTCTCCCCGTTGTTGACCAGCACCTGGGTGGTGATGGACTGGGCATTGATGGAGACCGCATCCCCGGTACCGGTCGGGACCGTCTCCCCCTTGGTATCCTGGGTCACGGTCAAGTCCAGGATGACCCTGTTGTCCGGGGTGATCTGCGGCGTCACCTTGAGGCTCAGCACCGCCTTCTTGAAGGTGACCGAGGTGGCGCCGCTGGAGGAGGACTCCACATAGGGGATCTCGGTACCCTGCTCGATCAACGCCGGCTTCTGGTTCGCCGTGGTGACGCGAGGGCTCGCGATGATCTCCGCCTTGCTCTCTTTCTCCAGCGCGGAGAGTTCGAGATCCAGCAGGGTGCCGTTGGCGAGACGGGCCACCTGGAAGGCCAGGGTACCGGCGGCATTGGTTACCGGCAGATTGACGTTGAGCCTGTCTTCGATATTGCCCGCCACCCCAGTGCCATTGGAACTGTCATTGCCCTCTATGGTGCCCGAGGTGCTGTTGCCGTGACCATCGTTCTTGGTCACCCCCCAGCGCACCCCGAGCGCCTCGTCGAAGCCATCATCTATGGTCACCATCCTGGCCTCGATCACCACCTGCTTGACCGGAATGTCGAGGATGTCCAGCATCCGCTTGATGTTGCTGATGACCTCAGCCGTGTCTTTCACCACCAGCACATTGGTGCGTTCATCCACGCTCACGGCTCCCTTGGTCGAGAGCAGCTTGGTGCTCTCGGAGGAGAGCAGGGCCGCTACTTCCGCCGCCTTGGCGTAGTTGATTTGCAGGTAATCCGTGTAGAGGGGGGCGAGATCCGCCACCTGATTGCGGCTCTCCAGCTGCTGCTTCTCGCGGGCGGCTATCTCTTCGGCCGGCGCCACCAGCAATATGTTGTCATCGAGCCGTTTGTCCAGCCCCCGTACCTTGAGAATGATGTCGAGCGCCTGCTCCCAGGGCACCCCATCGAGACGCAGGGTGATGTTGCCTGAAACCGAATCCGTGGTCACCAGGTTGAGGTTGTTGAAATCCGCGATGAGCTGCAACACGGTGCGTACTGGTATGTCCTGGAAGTTCAGGGAGATGGGTTTGCCCTTGTACTGCTTGGCAACCGTGCCAACCGGTGCCCGTTTCTTCACCTCTATGATGAACAGCTTGTCCGCCTGATCGTAGCGATAATCGAACTGGCCGGTCACCGCCAGTTCGAATCGGGTGTCATTGCCCTGGCGAAACGTCTCTATCTGGGAGACCGGGGTCGCAAAATCCAGCACATTGATGATGTTCAGCAGGTCATCCGGGATCCGGGTGCCATGAAACTTGGCGACCACCTTCTGCCCGGTACTGCTGACATCGACGGCCGCCGAGCTGTTGTCCAGACGCACCAGAAATTCCCCCTGGCCATCCTTGCCCCGGCGAAAGTCGACCCCCTTGACCGAATTGAAATAGGCACCGCCCTGAGCACCATTGCTGACGGGCGAGAGCATGGGCGCCTTGGCGACGGGGGCCGGCTCAGGCTTGGATGCCTTGTCGCCGAGGGAGACCAGCAGCTTGTTGCCCTGTTGACGCACCTGATAGGGCATCAATCTGTCCAGTGCGATCCGCACCTCCAGCCCGGTACCCTTGCCATCGACCTTGATGCTGTCGACCCCCTCCTGCTGGATGGGCAGCGGATTGACCTTGAGCGCCCCGACCGCCCCCGGGATGCTGAGCATCAGCTGGTTCGGTTGATAGTCCAGGCGATCGGTAAACCCGGATACGGGCTCGCTGAAGCCAAGCTCCAGCAGGAGTTCACCGGCCAACAGGGGGTTGACCTTGACCTCCTGCAGGGTCGGGATCGCCCATGCCAGCTGCAAGCCACTACCCAGTAACAGCGCAGCCACCCTGAAAAGTATCGCTATTGTTGTTCTCATCGACGCTCGTCCCTGATTATCGTGTTGCTTCAAGAAGATGGGTCATTACCGGCCGCGAACCTCATGCTCATCCCTGATTATCTTTTTGCCTCGAGACCCGCCATCACCAACTGGGTCTCTCGCGTCACCCAACACCCCTTGCCGTCGGGTATGGTCTCCAGCAGATCGACCGCCGTCTTGCTGATCCGGATGATCCTCCCCTGATCCAGCCCCATGTAATGATTCAGCCCCATGCGCATCGACTGGCCATCCGGCGTGCGAATGAGCGCCCACAACTGCCCCTGTCGGCCTATGGTGCCCTGCATGGCCAGGCTTGCCAGCGAATAGTTCTCCAGCACCTCCTTGGGTCTGTCGGCAACGATCTGGGCACAATCAGCCTTGGGTTTTTGCTCCACCCCGGCGCGGCTTTCCGGCTGGGGCGCGATAAATGGGCTTCGTTTGTCACTCGAATCATAGCCCATGGGGGAGAAGGGCGTGATGGTGGGCAGTGGTGCTATGGCAACTGGTGGCCTGGCCCTGACCTCACTGATGTAACCCTCCAGGTTCTCCTGACTGTTACAACCGGCCAGCACGAGCACGAGCCAGCATCCGGTTAGCCGTTTCATTTTTTCTGCCCTCCGGCATTGCCATTGTATTTGTAGGTCTTGGCCAGCATGGACATGGCGATGATGTCGCTGCCGGTGCCATGGCTCAGGGTAAAGGAATCAAGGATGACGATGCGCGGCAGGGCTGCCATGGCGGCGGTGAACTTGCCTATCTCATGATAAGTACCGGCCACCTCGATGCGCATGGGCAGTTCGGTAGAGAACTCATGGGGCGTCTCAGGCTCCCAGTGAATGCGCCTGAGGGTGAGGCCATTGTCGGTCGCGATGAAGCTGATGTCATCGAGCAGGCCGGCGACCTCATGGGTATTGGGCAACTGCTTGAGCTGGGTCTCGACCAGCTGCTCCAGCTCGATCAACTGCGTCTTGTAGGCGGGCAAGCTGGCGGCCAGCATGGCCTTGCTCTCGAACTGCGCCTTGAGATCCCCCTCTTTGCCTCGCTCCTGGGTCAAGGCGGTCAGGGAACTAGCAACCACATAGTAATAGATGGCGGCGGCGAGCAGGGCACAGCCGAACAGGATCAGCAGCAGCTTGGCCGCCTTGGGCCAGCCACCTATGTTGTTCAGATCCAGATCGTTGAATTGTTGCAGATTCATGATTTGTCCCCCATGCCATCGACCGGCGACTCTGTGACCTGAAACATCATGGAGAACTGGCTGAGGGCGACGGGGGCCACATCCGAGGCGAAGATGGTGCTTATTCGCGATGCTCCCAGCCAGCCGGCCCCGTCGATGCGCCGCATCATGCTGGCCACCCGGCCATAGGCTTCAGCCTTGCCGTTCACATCGATGGCATCATTTTTCAACGCCAGCGTGTTGAGGTAGACGCCATTGGGCACCAGGAGTGGCAACTGGTTGAACAGGCGCACCGGCAAGTTGCGCCGCTGCTGCAACCGCTCGATGAGCTGCATCCTGTCGAGCAGACTCTGGCGTTTCTCCTTGATGAGCCGGATCTCGCCCAACTGGGCATCCAGGGTGGCCATCTCCTGTACCAGACGCTGATTCAGACCGCGCTGCTGGGCTATCTGCTGGTTGACGAACCAGTCCACCGCAAATCCCAGAGAGGCCGTCACCGCGAGACAAACCCCGAACAGCATCCCGAATTGCGTCTTCTCGCGCTTTTGCTTGGCTTCACGCCAAGGCAGCAAGTTTATATTTGACATGGGGTGAAGCTCCGCAGGGCCAAACCAAACGCCGTCATGTACTTGGCGCCATGGCCACGGGCATCATCGGCGCCACGGCCAAACAGGGCAAAGGGATCGGGATGCAATACCTCCAGGGATAACTCCTGGCGCAGCATGTCGGCCAGGCCGACAACCAGGCTCCCTCCCCCGGTCAGCACCAGCTTGGCCAGCTCCCGCTGCCCCGACGAGCTGGCAAACAGTTGAATGTTGCGGCGCACCTGTTGCAACAGGCTCTGCAGATAGGGTTGCAGCACCTCCATCTCATGGTCGGCAGGCAACTGTTGCTGGGTCTTGGCGAGTTCTGCCTCTTCCAATGGGAGGTTATAAAAGGAGGAGATGGCCTGGCTGTACTGGTCGCCACCAAAATTCTGCAGTCGAAAATAGGTGACCTCGCCCCTTTGCAGGGCGGCAAAAGTCATGGCACTCGCCCCTATGTCGATGACCGCCACCGGTTTTTCCAGGCTGGCAAGCTCGGGCTGACAGGCCAGCACGGCACGCACCAGGGCATGGGCCCCGACATCCACCACCCGGGTGGCCAGTTCGGCTTCGGCCAGGGCGCTGACCCGACCATTGACGCTCTCGGTGCGGGCGGCGCTGAGCAATACCCGCTGGCGATCCGTCTCGGCAGCGTCAGCCAGCACCTCGAAGTCCAGGCTGACTTCATCCAGGGGATAGGAGATGAGTTGCTCAGCCTCCCGCTGAACCTGATCCTCCAGCTCCCCCTCGCTGAGACTGGCATCGACCAGTATCACCTTGGTAATCACGTTGGATCCGGTCACGGCGGTCGCCACCTGCTGATTGCTGCCGACCAGTTGTCGCTTGAGAGCCTTGAGGGATTGGCCGGCCCGCTCGATATCCTGCACCTGATAGTCGATCAAGGCCCCCTTGGGCATGGGCACATCGGCAACCGATTCGAGCCTGGGCCTGGTCGCAGAGCCGTTGAGGGTGACCGCCTTGATGGACTGGCTGCCAAAATCCACCCCTATCAGGGGGATCAGAGTTCCTTTCTTGAATAGCCCAACCATATACACATCCATGCGTTGCTGGTTTTGGCATTGATTGTAGAACAGCTGGCGCCATGTTGAGGGAGACCTCAATTTAGAATGGTTGAATTATCAGTGCCATAACACATCTTCACCATATCGCCAGTACAATGGTCATCCTGGCGCGGCTTGGTGAAAAGGGCCCGGGATGCTAATCTGAGCGCTCTTTGGCCAGCGATCCCCTGCCAGAAAATATCGAGTTTTCGCAGACGGTGAGGGTATACTCTGCGCCCTTTGGTTAATTTTAAGACGATTGGTAGTTCTTCCATGCTGAAATGGCTCGTACGCCTGTTTATTGTGATGATGCTGGGTGCCGTGCTGGGTGTCGCCAGCCTCATTGGCATCTATTTCTACATCAAACCCCAGTTGCCGGATGTCTCGGCCCTGCGCGACGTCAAACTGGCCACCCCCATGAAGGTGTACAGCCGCGACGGCGAACTGATCGCCCAGTTTGGCGAAATTCGTCGTATTCCGCTGCAGTTGAGCGAGATCCCCCAGCCCATGATCGATGCGGTGCTGGCCACCGAAGACGCCCGTTTCTACGAGCATCCCGGTATAGACCCCATCGGGATCCTGCGGGCCGCCACGGTCTGGGCCGTCTCTGGCCGTCCCCAGCAGGGGGCCAGTACCATCACCCAGCAGGTGGCTCGCAACTTCTTCCTGACCAATGAAAAGACCATAGTGCGCAAGGTGAAGGAGGTCTTCCTCGCCTGGCGCATCGAACAGAATCTCAGCAAGGACGACATTCTGGCGCTCTATCTCAACAAGATCCCCCTGGGCTATCGCTCGTTCGGGGTTGGTGCCGCCGCCCAGGTCTACTTCGGCAAGGAGGTGAGCGAGCTCACCCTGGACGAGATCGCCATCATCGCGGGTCTGCCCAAGGCCCCCTCCATGCTCAACCCCATTCGTTCTCCCGAGCGCGCCTTCGCCCGCCGCAACGTGGTGCTGGGTCGCATGCTCGATACCGGCAAGATCACCCAGGCCCAGTATGACGAAGCCAGCAAGATGCCCATCAAGGCTCGCTACCATGGCGCCGAGACCACGCTGCACGCCCCCTATCTGGCCGAGATGGTGCGCCAGAAGATGGTGGAGCAGTTCGGCGAAGATGCCTACACCATGGGGCTGCATGTCTATACCACCGTCAGTGCCAACCGCCAGCGCGCCGCCAAGGAGGCCCTGCTGGAAGGCATCATCGCCTACGATACCCGTCACGGCTACCGTGGCCCGAGCGCCCAGCTCTGGAAGGAAGGGGAGCCCCAGTGGGACTACAACCAGATAGTCGCACACCTCAACAAGGCGCCCGCCTACTCCCCCCTGATCCCCGCCGTGGTGACCAAGTTGGGGGACAAGAGCGCCAGCCTGGTGCTCAAGAACGGCAAGCAGGCCGAGCTGAACTGGGATGGCATCAAGTGGGCTCGCGCCTTCATCACGGACTCCCGTCAGGGCAATGCCCCCAAGAGCGCCAGGGATGTGCTGAGAGTCGGCGCCCAGGTCTGGGTGCGCGAGCAGGGTGAGACCCTGATCCTGGCCCAGATCCCGGACGTCAACGCGGCCCTGGTCGCCATGAACCCGGCCGATGGTGCCATCGAGGGCCTGGTGGGCGGCTTCAGCTTCGAGTTGTCCAAGTTCAACCGGGTCGACCAGGCGCGCCGCCAGATCGGCTCCAACATCAAGCCCTTCCTCTATGCCACCGCCCTGGAGCAGGGCTATACCCTGGCGTCCATCATCAACGATGCGCCGATCAACCAGTGGGATCCCGCCAAGGGCCCCATGTGGCAACCTAAGAACTCCCCGGCCGTCTATGAGGGCCCGACCCCCCTGCGCATCGGTCTGGCCAAGTCCAAGAACGTGATGTCGGTGCGGCTGATGCGGGCCATCGGCCTCGACACCTACATCGACGGCCTGACCCGGTTCGGCTTCCCCCGCGAACACATACAGCGCCATGAATCCCTCGCGCTCGGGGCCGCCGAGTTCACCCCGCTGGAGGTGGTACGCGGCTTCGCCATGCTCGCCAATGGCGGCTATCAGGTGACCCCCTATTTCATCAGCGAGGTGAAAGACAGCTTCGACAAGACGCTGTTCTCCGCCAACCCTGCCGCCGCCTGTCGTGGTTGCGGCACCCTGGCCGCCGCCGACATGAACGCCCCCGATGCCTACCTCAACGTGGCCGGTGACTGGCGCGCCCAGTGCGCCATCGACCCCGTGGTGCCCAACAATCTGGCGCCCCAGACCATCAGCGCCCAGAGCGCCTTCCTCATCACGGACACCCTGACCACCGCCATCTGGGGTGGCCGGGGCTGGATGGGCACCGGCTGGCGGGCGGCCCGCGACCTCAAGCGTCGCGACATCTCGGGCAAGACCGGGACCACCAACGAATCCCGGGATGCCTGGTTCTCCGGCTATACCCCGAATCTGGTAGCGACCGCCTGGATCGGGTTTGACAACCATCAGCGGGCCCTGGGCCGGGCCGCCTACAACCCGAACATGGGTCGCGATCAGACCGCGGGAGGCGAGTTTGGCGGCAACGCGGCGCAACCCATCTGGATCGACTTCATGAAGGTGGCCCTCGACAAGGTGCCCGAGCAGCCGATGCCGGTGCCCGAGGGCATCATCAAGCTGCCGATCGATGGCGAGACCGGGCTGCTCTCCCACAGCGGCGCCACCACCACCGAGTATTTCAAGGAAGGGACCGAGCCGACCCGCTATGCGACCCCGAGCTCGGACGGCAATCGCGTCTATGGTGACGGCTACTATGGCGAGGGCCCCGTCTCCACCGACGATCTGTTCTGAATGACGCGGCTCTCCCTCACAAAACCCATGAAAAAACCGGCGCACTGGCGCCGGTTTTTTTGTGTCAGACTCCTGGGTCAAGCAGCCAGATGTGCCTTCATCAGGGTGCGGATGCGGGCCGCCAGCTCATTGAAGCAGGGGCGACGCACCGAATAGTGGCGATAGAGCAACGAGATGGCCCGCCCCGGCACGGGATCGACCACGGGCCTATAGCTGACCCCGCCCTCGTCACGCTGGGCAGGCACCGCCAGCCGGGGGATCAGGGTCATGCCGCTGCCCGCCGCCACCATGTTGCGCAGCGTCTCCAGGCTAGTGCCCTTGAAGCGCACGTCCTCCCCCACGCCGGCGGCGAAACAGAACCCCATGGCCTGATCCCGCAGGCAGTGGCCGTCTTGCAGCATCAGCAGCTTCTTGCCCTTGAGATTGCCAAGCGGCACCGCCTTGGCCTGGGCCTCAGGGTGCTGCCTGGGCACCGCCAACCACATGGGCTCCTCATAGAGCGGCAGAGAGCCGAAACCGTCCATGCCGTCCAGTTCCGCCAGGATCACGCAGTCCAGCTCACCCTCCTCCAGCCGCTTCATCAGCAGCTGGGTCTGCTCTTCATAGAGGTAGAACTCGAGTTTGGGAAAATGTTCGCGCAGATCCTGGATGATGTGGGGCAACAGATAGGGGCCGACCGTGGGGATGAGGCCGATGTGGATCTCCCCCGACATGGGTTCGGCGAAGTGCTGGCCTATGCTCTTGAGCTCGCGCGCCTCCCGCAGCACCTTGCGGGCCTGCTCGGCCATGGCGTCACCGGCGGGGGTGAACAGCACCTTGCGGGAGGTGCGCTCGATCAGGATCACCCCCAGCTCGTCCTCCAGCTTGCGCAGCTGACCGCTCAGGGTCGGCTGGCTGACGAAGCAACGCTCCGCCGCCTTGCGAAAATGCTTCTCCTCTTCCAGCGCCACCAGGTATTCGAGATCGCGAAGGTTCATATATCCCCACTGCTTGCCGATAAAATCGGCCCCTAGCATGCCCAATAAGTGCTTGAGGAACAAGGAGATCGACGAGCCCGCCTCCCCTGGGCACCCGCGCAGATCATCAGCCCTGTTGCAGACGGGCCAGGAAGGCGGCGGGATCCCCCAGGTAGGCCCCGACCGCGATGGGCTGCAGCTCATCCCCCCACGCCAGCCCCAGGGTCGGATAACCCTGGCCCCCGAGGCGACGCAGCCAGGCCTGACTCTCCCTCAGGGCGGGCTCCAGCGCCTGCTGTTCATAGGCGTGGCGAAAGGCCGACTCGTCCAGCCCCAGCTCGGTCGCCAACCGGGTCAGCGTGGCGAGATCCCCGACCCAGACGCCGTCCCGATAGTGGGCACTCTGGATCCGCTGCAGCAGGGTCAGCTCGTCCGCCCCCAGGGCTCCCGCCGCCAGGATGGCCCGAATGGGGGGCGCCGAATCGAGCATGAGCGTCTCGTCGAGCAGCAAGCGGTTGAAGTAGGCCTCACCGAAGGGTTGCCCCGTCATCGCCTGGATCCGCTCGTCGTGAGGTTTGACGTAGTCCCGTAGCGCAGGTCCCATCCGTTGACGCCGCTCCCCAAGCCAGAGCCCGCCCGGATGGAGCCGGATGCTCACCGTCGCCAGGGTGGCCGCCGCGGCCAGCAGGGGCGCCGCGCCATAGCACCAGCCGCAGAGGGGGTCGTACACATAATGCAGTGTCTTGTGAGGTATCGACATGTTGTTCGTCTCTTTGTTCAATGACAAAAAACCGGGCCCGGGCCCGGTAAAAAAACACAGGGAAGCAGGCGTTGGTCTTACCAGCTCATCTCGCCGGTATTGACCTTGGCACCGATGGCCAGGCCGTCATCGACCGGCAGGGAGGGGTAGGCCTGCTTCAACCCTTCGATCAGCGCAGCAGAACCCTTGCTCCTGGCCAGCGCCTGCTCGAAACGCTGCACATAGTCACGGGTAAAGGTGACGGCATCCACGCCCTTGGGCTCGTCCCCCAGGAAGTGGCCGGGCACGACGCGCTCGGGTTTCATGGCCAGCAGCACATTGAGGGTCTTGACCCAGTGGGCGCGGGCTTCCTTGGTCTGGCTGTCGGCCATCCATACGTGCACGCCGCTGTAGACAGGCACGCCACCGAATGCGGTCTTGATGGACGGCGCCCACAGGTAGGCGGTCGGGGTGTTCATCTCCTTGACCTCGATCGTCTCCCCCTCCAGGGTCAGATGGCTCGCCGTCATCACCTGGGGAATGGTCAGGCTCTTGGGCGCGCGCTCACCCAGGATCGGCCCCCAGTACGCCAGCTTGGCATCCTTGGTCTTGTTGATGTGGTCGACCACGTGCTGATCGGCCAGCACCTTGACGTTCGGGAAGGCCGCCATGATGGGCTCCAGACCGAAATAGAAGTCGGGATCGCCACCACTGATGTAGACGGTGGTCAGCTGCTTGCCGCTCTGCTTGATCATCTCCACCAGCGCCTGGCCACTCTTCACGTCAAACTGGGCATCGATCAGGATGGCTTCCTTGTCACCGGCCACCAGGGAGGAGGAGACGGGGAAGATGGCGCTCTCGCCGGGGTTGTAGACGGTGACGCTCAGCGGCGCCGCCATGGCGGCGCCACTGAGCAGGGTGGTCGCCAGGGTCAGATTACGGATCAGGGTGCGGTTCATTCGGTATTCCTCAACAAGTTAGCGGGGGTTCATCAGATGGACACAGTGTATTGGATCACTTAAGGTACAAATACCGCATAAAAAGCGCATCACTGTTGCTTATATCGATCATATAGAGGTCTGAAGATGGATCGACTCACCGCGTTGCGGGTCTTCGTCAGCGTCGTAGAACAGGGCAGTCTGAGCGGCGCCGGGGAGAGGCTGGAGATGTCCCGCGCCATGGTTTCCCGCTACCTGGCCGAGCTGGAGCGCTGGATGGGGGCCCGCCTGCTCCACAGAACCACCCGTCGCCTCAGCCTGACCGGGCCGGGGGAAGAGGCGCTGAACCGGGCCAGGGCCATGCTGGCACTGGGGGAGGAGATGGAGCAGATCGCCATCCGCGGTGACGAGGCGCCCAAGGGCCAGCTGCGCATCACCAGCAGCTACTCTCTCTCGGATGCCCTGCTGGTGGGGGCGGCCAACGAGTATCTGGCACTGTATCCCGGCACCGCCATCGATATCCTGCTGCTGGACAGAACCGTCAACCTGGTGGAGGAGCGCATCGATCTGGCCGTGCGCATCACCAACGATCTGGATCCCAATCTGGTGGCCCGCCGCCTCGGCACCTGCCACTCCGTGGTCTGCGCCAGCCCGGCCTATCTGGCCAGGCACCCGATCCCGCAGAGCGTCCAGGATCTCGCCCTGCACAACTGCCTCACCTACACCTATTTCGGCAAGAGTCTGTGGGAGTTTCAGGGGCCAAGCGGACCACAGTCGGTGCCGGTCAGCGGCAACCTCAGCGCCAACATCTCCAACCTGCTGCTGAGCGCCACCCTGGCGGGCGCCGGTATCAGCCTGCAACCCCGCTACTCGGTGGAGCAGCACCTGGCGCGCGGGGAGCTGGTGGCCCTGCTGCCTGAGTGGCAGCCCAAACGGCTCGGGGTCTACGGTGTCTATGGCACCCGCAGACAGATGTCTCCCCTGCTGCGCAGCTTCCTCGACTTTCTGGTGGCCCGCATGGCCGAGGATCCGCTCTGGCAATGAAAAGGGGCCGAACGGCCCCTTATTAATCGCGGGATCAGGCTTCGAAGCCCGTCATGGGGAGTGGCTCCCCCTCCTCCCTGGGCGCGAGGAAAATATCCTGATAGGCCATGTAGATGGAGTAGTTGAGGGCGGGCAGCACCACCAGCAGGCCGATCAGCATCAGCAGGGTGCCAAGCAGCAACATGGCGCAGCCCAGCAGGCCCCACCAGAGGAAGGGCCACATGTTGCGCAGGCACCCCTGAAAGCTCAGCCTGGCGGCCTGCCAGACGCTGACATCGTGAAAATAGATCAGCGCCGGGGCGAAGGTCACCGCCATCAATACGGGCACCAGCAGCATCATCCCCACCAGCAGGCAGAGCAGCACGCCCCTGGCCTGCTCCACCGTCAGGGTGAGCTGCTCCGGATCCTGGCTGAAGATATCCTCCAGCCCCCACAGGGAGAGCAGCCCCAGACAGAGCATGACCACCAGGGTGAAGAGTCCCAGGGTGAGCAGGCCCCCCATCACCAGTGGCGTCAAACGGTGACGAAAACCGGCGAAGAGATCGGAAAAGGTCAGCCGTCCCTGCTCGTCACCACCCTTGGCCACCACCATCCAGCCCGCCATCCACACCATGTAGAGCAGCTGGGAGATGAAGCCCCCCGCCGGCAGCTGCTCGATCAGCAGGCCGATGCCGAGCCAGAGCAGCAACATGGCGACACTCGGCCCCATGCCCTTGTTGAAGATGTCGAATCCGCTGCGGATCCACAACCAGCCACGACCCAGGGGGTGGCGCTGGGGCTCGACGCGCAAGGCGCGGTTACTGTTCATCATTAAGCCTCGGTTCGGTTGTCGGGGAGGAGGGCGCTCAGGGCACGGTCACCGTCACCATGATGGTGGCGGTATAGGATCCGGTTCGCACCGGCTGGCCCGGCAGCCTGGTCGGGTACACCCTCACCCTGTAATCTGTCTTGTGGGTAATGTGCGAATAGGGTACCGCGATGCCGGTATCCAATGGAATAGGTGTGTCCCCATCCTGCTCGAGCAGCCCTAGGCCCACCCCCGCCAGACTGGTAGTGATGAAGTTGCCCTGGCTGGCGAGGGCACCGCCGAAACGGTAATCGAGGGGAGTAATATAGTCGCTCGGCACCTGGCTGCAGGTCACGCTCACGTTGACGCTGCGCGGGGCATAGCCCTGGGGCACGCCACCCTCGACGAAGGCGCTCTGGGCCACGGCGCCGAGATCCAGGGGAATGCTGCTACCCGCCGGGAACTGGCAGCTCGGGGTCGAGGTGACGCTGATGTTCATGGCCAGCCGGCTGAACTCGTTGCCGACCCCGGTATCCGGCGCATTGACCCGGCGCACGAACAGGCTGGCAACCGTGCCGCTGAAGGTCTGGGTGCCGGTGATCCCCTTGAGCAGCTTGAGGGTGTAGCTGCCGCCATTGACATGGATGCCGCCGAGCGCCAGGTCGAGCAGATTGCCGACACAGAGCAGCAGCACGCCTGACGTGGTCGCATTGAAGGGCACGGTCTGATCGCTCCCCCCCACGTTGAACGCCACCCTGAGCCCGAAGTAGTCATTGAGCCTGATCAGGGTGCCCATCGGGTCGGCAATGGTGGGCAGCGTGGTGGTGCCCTGATAATGGGTCGTCGTCAGCAGACCCAGGGTGATGCCGGTGCAGTCGCAACTGGCCGAGCTGGTGGTGGCAAACGTACCGCCGGTCTCCTCCCCTGGCTGGTAGAGCGCCGACGGGCTGGCCAGGGGCACGGTCGCCATGAAGGGACTGATGCACTGGCCGTTGACGGCATGGGCCCCGGGCAGGTAACTGAGCGCCACCAGCAAGATGAGCACTGTGCCAAGCCCCCTCAGGCCCGGTCCCTTGCGATCTTCCCCCATCATCCCCCTCCCAGCCCAAAGCCCTGTTCATGGTAATTGCCATCGTCATCGATCCAGCGCAGCCGGCCACGACGGACGCCCTTGAGCCCCGCCATGGGCAGCCTCAACTCCCCCAGGGGCGGGATCAGCGCCGCCTGGCGCCAGGCCTGCGGCCCCTGCCCCCCTTCCAGCAGCACCTCGCTCACGCTGATGTGAAAAGGGCTGCCATTGCGCACCCTCAGTCCCTGCCCAGGCTCCAGCCGCCAGACCAGGCGAGCCACCGCCTGACGAGGGGTACCCGCCAGACCGGCGGGGCGATAGAACAGCTTGATGCGGGTGCGATAGGCGATCTGCACCCTGGCCCCCGCCGCTTGCGCCTTGGGGGGCAATCCCAGCACATTGAGCCAGAACAGGGATTCCCGATCCCGGGCCAGGGGGCGACTCGCCACCCTGTAGATCCGCAGCGCCTGCCCCTTGCCCGCCCCCAGTCGCATCACGGGCGGCGTCACCAGAAAGGACGCCTCGCTCCGACCTGGCCCCAGGTTCGCCTCCCCCTCATCGACCCAGGCCTGCAACAGGCTGGGGGCCCCATCGTCGTTGCGCACCATGAGGCTGGCCTCGGTCGCCTCTGCCGGGTAGATGAGCCGGGTCGCCAGCAGATTGATGGCCCCCTGCGCGCCCCCCTGAGCCAGCAGGCACCCGCACAACAGAGCATATCGAATCCCGTTTGTCATAGTGCCTCCCCGGCCAGCCTGACCCGCCCGGCAGGGCGCCTTTCTCTGCCCCATCACCGCGCCTCCTCCCGCAGGCAGCGAGCCGCCACCTGCTGATAGGGAATGGCGGGATCCACCTCGGGTTGCCGATAGTCCAGGCGACAGCGTTGATGGCCACCCTTGCCCCACTCCACATGGAGCGGCCCCGGTTCACCGCGCACGAAGATGAGGCCCCCCTGACCCACCACGGCCACGGAGCGGCCGACGGCGTCCACCACATCGGCACCAAAGGGCAGCGGCTCCTGGCTCCCCAGGCTGGCCTGCAGCAGCAGGGGCTGGCCAATCCGGGTCTGGTAATCGAGCTTGACGATGGCACCGCGCCTGGGCGCCACCAACTGAGCGCTGCCGTCTATCTCCACGTCCACCGGCAGGCCGCTCGGATCCAGGCTGATGATGTTGTTGCGATAGGGATTGAGCCCGGCCACGACGGCGTAGCCATCCCCATCCACCTCGCTGCCGATCCCCTGGCTTATCCTGGCCCCCTGGGCGCCCCTGGCCTCCACCAGCGCCATCGTCTCCCCCTGACTCTGGCCGAGGGCCCAGCCCTCCTCATGGATCAGCAGAGTCCCCTTGGCCGAGGCCACGTACTGGGCGTAATCCTCCCCCTGGCTGGTGCTGACGCCGAGCTGGGTCTTGGCCCCCTGATACTGCAGGTTGCCGCCATAGCCATGATGGCTGGCCGTCCCGCCGCCATGGCTGGCATAGAGGCCGTAATAGAGGCGACCATCGCGGGCTCCGCCATTGAGATCCGCCCGGATCAGATGGCCCTGTCCCTCCTGGTAGGAGAGGGTGCTGCCAAGGCGGGGGCTGCCCAGGCTATCGCCTATGGGGATGCTGAGGCTCAGCACATATTGGTTCCCGCCGTCATCGTCGAGGGAGTGACTGGCGGAGAAGGTGAGGCTGCCCCAGCCAAACCCCTTGTTGTAGCCGAGCTGGAAGCTGCTGTTGTTCCCCTCTCCCCCCCAGTAGTTGCGGGTGATGCCGCTCAGATAGAGATCCCCCAGCTCCCCCACGGGCTGGCTGATGTTGAGCTGGAAACGGTTGCGCTCCCGCTGCACCAGGCTGGGGCTCTCCCCCTGCAGCACCGCCATGTCATTCAGATCCAGATACCCCTCGCTCGAGAAACGGTAGGCGGCCAGGGTGACGTAGGTGCGGGTGTAGTCCATCTGCTTGCTGTAGGCCAGGCGATAACTCTGACCCGACTGCGCCTCGGCGAGGCCCGACTCAGCGGGCAGATCCCGCGCCCAGGAGCCGGTGACGTCGAGGGCCAGGGCGCCATAGTCGGATCCGAGTGCCAGGCCGCCGAGCAGGGCACCGTAATCCTGGGCCCCGATGAGCCCGCCGTAGAGGGTCAGGGTGTTGGAGAGGCCGCGCCGGTAGGTGCCTTGCAGAAAATGGGGGCCCTGATCCCCGTTGTCGCCGCGATGGCGGCCCAGGGTCAGGCTGAAGCGGGACGCATCTGCGCGCAGCATCTGCACCACGGAGGAGAAAGGCAGGGTGAAGCTGCGGCTGCGGCCATCCGCCTCCGTGATGGTGACATCGAGATCCCCGGCGAAGCTGGTGGCATAGAGATCATCGATGGCGAAGGCCCCCGGGGCGACCTGGGTCTCATAGATGAGGGCGCCCCCCTGGCGTATGGTGACCCTGGCATTGGTGTCGGCGCTGCCGCGCACCACGGGGGCGAAGCCCCGTTCGAAATCCGGCAGCATGGCATCATCGCTGGCGAGCTGGATGCCGGTGAAGGGGACGCTGTCAAAGCTGTCCCCCGGGGTGAAATACTCCCCCAGGGTGAGCTGGGCCCGCGTTGCCGTGACATCCCGCTGGACATAGCTGTTGAGCGCCCGATAGTCCCCATGGCCCTCGAAGGATCCGTTGTGGCGCAAGCGCCAGCCCGCCAGATTGAGCCCGCCATTGAGGTTGACGTTGCCGCTGAGCCGCTCGGAGGCGCCACGCTGGTCGCTGTAATAGAGGTTGGCGTTATACCCGACGAAGGCGGCGTTGATCCCCTCGACCCACTGATCCGGCCCCACATGGTTGCGGCGCACCCGCCCGACATAGGCCTGGGGCAGGCTGAGGGCGCCGGTCAGGCTGGGCAAGTCCAGGGTGAAGCTGGCCTCGGGCACCAGGGCCGCCACCTCGATGCAGTCGCTCTTGAGCAGTGTCTTCACCGTCCGCTGACGGGGGAGGCGCTCGACCAGCAGGCCCCACTGCTCGACCTGGCTGGCCTTGAAACAGAAGCGGGGGGCGTCGGTGGTCTCCCCCGCCCGTATCTCCAGTCGCTGGCTCAGCTTCTCCTTGCCATTAATGATGATGTCGAGCTGATAGAGTCCGGGGGGGACGAAGTCGGGGTGGGAGAAACGGGTCAAGTCTATCTCCATGCCGAGGCTACCCAGCAGCTGGCTGTCAAACTCCACCTCGGCGGCGGGCGCCGCGGCCGGTTCGGCGGCCATGGCCCCCTGGCCGATGAGCAGCAAGAGCGGCAACCACCCGAGATGTGCACCCCGCCACAGCGCGCGGAGGCCGGAAGGCGAAAAGCCGGGGGGACGTATGGCAGGACGCTCACGGGCTGTCAGGGCTCACCTCCTTCCAGGGACGAACAAGGGCCGGATAGGGGACAGAAAACGCCGGCCCCTTGCGCGTCAGTTGAACGAAAAGCGGCCCCTCTCCCGGGCCCCGTAGTCATTGAGCCAGTAGAAGGTCACCGCCTTGGCCTTCACGGCGCCCCGCAACTGTTCCAGCGGAAAATCGAAGCTGCCCCCCGGCGCCACCATGCCGCCGCTGCGGTTGCTGAACGCCCTGGCCTCGGCTGTCTGCAACTGGAGATGGCTGATGCTGACGTGAAAGCGGCCCGGATTGCTGGCCCGCAGCACATAGCCCTCGGCCCGGGGCACCAGCTGCCAGCGCAAGCCATTGGCCGACTGCTGGATATCGCCGGGCAACCCCTGGGGCCGGTAGAACAGCTTGATCCGGGAGCGAAAGGCCAGCTGCACCAGGTTCTGGCCCGCCATGGCCGCCTTGGCACTGGGGGGTACCTCCAGCACATTGAGCCAGAGCACGGACTCCTTGTCGGCCGGCAAGCCCTGCCCCACATAGGCGACGCGAAGGGATTGACCCCGCTGCGCCTCGATGCGGGTGATGGGAGGAGTGATGAGAAAGGGCAGCTGGTCGGCCCCAGGCCGGATCCGGCGATCGCCGGCATCCATCCAGACTTGCACCAACGCCGGCGCCATGCCCTTGTTGGTCAGCTCCAGTGTCACCTCACGGGCCGTGGCGGGGTAGATGACCCGGGTGCCGGATATCTGGACCTGGGCCCAGACCAGCATGGGAAGCAGGGCCAGGGTACACATCAGCAGACGGCCACATCTCCTGACGCCAAGGGCCTGACTCGCCAGCGGGGTCATGGGCGCTCACTCAGTGATAATCGAGGGAGTAGATGAGATCCGCCGATACCAGACCGGCTCCCACCGTCCCCGTGGCGATGTAGCGGGCGCTGTAGTAGAGGGTGGCATCCCCGGTGGCGCTGAAGTCGACCAGCACATCATTGCCCGTGTTGTCCCGCAGATCGATGGCCGTGCTGTTGGCCGACAGGATCTGCACCTCGACGTTGGCGGCGGGGTTCTTGCCGCCGGAGGCCACCGCCTTGTTGCTCAGGTTCCCGGTACTCTGCTCGACCCCTATGTTCTCGAAGTAGGCGCGCACCGAACCCGTGGTGGGGCAGCTGGTGAGATCCAGTTTGAAGCCCGTGGTGCCGGCGGTCTGCCCGAGACCGGAGAGGGCATTGGTGCTGACGGTGGGCAGGGTCACGAACGCCGACGAGTTGCCACCGTTGACCGAGATGTCACAGGTGCCCGCGGTGACTTCTCCCGTGATGGTGATGGTGCCGTTGAACGCCAGGGCGGCGCCCGACACCAGCAGGCAGGTCGCGGCGCCAATCGTTACTAGTGGGGTCATTTTCATCACAGCCTCCAGCCAATCCATTGAGGTAGGTACGCTCCATGTACTGTGACGGAACCACTTGCCACCCAGTACCGGACTGTTGGGGTCATTCAGCGCCCCAACTGCTACTGACCCATAAGTAAATAGCACATACCAATGAAATGCGCTTGCACCGCCTGAACATGACGCAAGCCGCCATGACGCCTCCCCCGGACCGCAGTGCCGAGCGCCGACGCCAGACAGCCGGATGACAATGTGGCATCATCGCCCCCTCAATGACCCATGCCGGAGCCCCCATGCGCCTCTTGTTCTCTCTGTGTCTGCTGCTGTGCAGCGCCAGCCTCCATGCCGAATCCGGCTTCATCAGCCGCCTGCTCAACCAGCCGGTACCCGGCGGTGTCGCCGTCATCCCCCTCGACGAGGGGAGCCAGTCCCCCGCTCCCCGCTATCAGGACAAGCCGGTGCTGGTGGTCAAGGAGGAGGGGAAACGGTGGATCGCCATCGTCGGCATACCGCTCAAGAGCAAGCCGGGGCGTCACCAGCTCAGCCTGGCCGATGGCCGCACCCTGGGGTTCACCGTCACCGACAAGCACTACCGCGAGCAGCACATCAAGCTCAAGAACAAGCGTCAGGTCAATCCCGATCCGGATGATCTCGCCCGGATCCAGCGCGAGCTGGCGGAGCAGACCCAGGCCTACCAGACCTTCAGCCAGACGCAGCCGAACAACTTGCTGTTCGACAAGCCGGTGCAGGGCCCGCTCTCCAGCCCCTTCGGCCTGCGCCGCTTCTTCAATGGCGAGGAGCGCAACCCCCATTCCGGCCTCGACTTCGCGGTCGGTGCCGGCACCCCCATCAAGTCCCCCGCCGCCGGCAAGGTGATCCTGGTCGGCAACTACTTCTTCAACGGCAATACGGTGTTCGTCGACCATGGCCAGGGGCTCATCAGCATGTTCTGCCACCTCTCCAAGACGGAGGTCACCCCGGGCCAGACCCTGCAAAGGGGCGCCGTCCTCGGCCGGGTCGGCTCGACCGGACGCGCCACCGGCCCCCACCTGCACTGGAACGTCAGCCTCAACGATGCCCGCGTCGATCCCGCCATCTTCATCGGGGCCTTCAAGCCTTGAACGGGGCGTGAAAACCAGGAGGGCAGCCCATCGGCTGCCCTCCTGCTATTCCATCGTGGGATGAGCTCGCCCTGTCATGGCCGGGCCGCGCCATGGCGAGCCGACTCCTGCCCCATGGCCCACACCATGATGCTCACCAGCAGGGCGCTGCAACTGGGCAGGGCCAGCCAGACCCCGGCCACCCCCCACAGGGTGGAAAAGATCCACAGGAAGCCGCCGATCAGCACCAGCTTGCCCCCGGTGAGCAGGGAGGCCATCCTGGCCCGGCCGATGGCCTGAAAATGGGTCGACCCCACCAGCAGCAGCCCCTCCAGCGGCAGGCCCCAGAAGTAGAGCCAGATCCCGAGCGTCGCCACCGGCAGCAGGGCCGGGTTGTCGCCGGCAAACAGGTAGACGGCCCCCTCGGGCCAGAGATAGAGCGGCAACAGCGCCACCAGGGCGATGGCCAGGGTGGTGCCAAGGGCCAGGTTGCGCACCCGGATGACCCGCTGCCACAGCCCGGCCCCGGCGTTGAAGCTGGCGATGGGCTGGATGCCCATGGCGATCCCCTCGAAGATGAGATAGAAGAAGGCCTCGCTGTAGCTCACCACCCCGTAGGCGGCGACATGGAGCGAGGTGCCCACCGCCAGCAGGGCCTTGTTGTGCATGGAGAGCACCACGGACAGATAGAGATACATCAGGAAGCTGGAGGCCCCCAGACGCAGGACTTGGCCAATCTGCCGCCAATCGGGACGCAGACTGTCCCAGCGGATGCGCAGCTCGCTGCCCTTGCCGAGGAAGTGCCACAGGCACAATCCCCCCGTCATCGCCTGGGAGATCATGGTGGCGATGGCCGCCCCCGCCAGTCCCCAGGGCAGCACCGCCATCAGCAGGTAATCGAGCAGCACGTTGAGCACGCCGCCCCCCACCAGGATCCAGGTGGTCAGCCCGGGGCGGCCGTCGTTGCGCAGCAGGGCGGTAAACGCCATGGAGAACACGGCGAAGACCCCGAGCCAGGCGTACCAGCGCAAGTAGGCGGCCCCGGCCGTGAAGATATCCCCCTCTGCCCCCATCCAGGCCAGCATGGCGGCACCATGACGAATGCCGATGAAGGTAAGCGCGGCCGAGGCGATGAGCACCATCACCAGCGCATTGCCGACGATGTGGCGCGCCCTGGCCTGCTCCCCCTTGCCCAGGCAGAAGGAGACCAGGGAGGAGGATCCCATGCCGATCAGCGCCCCCACCGCATAGAGCACGGCGCAGATGGGATAGGCCAGCATCATGCCCGCCAGGCCGTCCTGACCCAGGAGATGCCCGACGAAGATGCCGTCTATGGTGACATAGACGCCGGTGACCAGCATGGCGGCCACCGTCGGCGTGACATAGCGCAGAAACAAGCGGCCGAGGGGGGCCGTACCCAGATCCAGGGGCGACATAGGGAGCTCAACGAGGCGGAGAAAGGGGCAGAATAATAGCCAAACAACGCCGTTCTCACCCGTTATTTATGTTGTGAATCATTAATATGTAAAACTTTACCCACCCAGGGCCCTGCTTTAGGCTAGGGCTCTTCTCCTGAACGGAAACGCGCCTCATGTTGCACCGCCTGCTCCCCCTGCTTTTCCTCTTCCTTCCCCTGCTCTCCCAGGCCGATGACGCCACCAGCCAGATAGAGGAACTGCTCCAGAGCGTGCCCAAGGGCGAGACCCCGGAGAATCAGAAGCTGAGGGAGAGTTACCAGCAGGCGCTGCAATTTGCCCGGGATGCCGAACGCTATCGGGCCCAGGGCAAGGCCTACCAGCAGCTGATGATCGACTATCCCAAGGAGTCGGCCCGGCTCAAGGATGCCCTGCACAACTACCAGCCCGTCAACCGGGTGGCCCTCGCCAGCCTGAGCGAGGATGCCCTGCGCCAGGCGCTGGGGCTGAGCAGCAGCCGTCAGCTCAATCTGCGCAAGGAGCGCCAGGCGCTGCTCGACGGCCTCAATCAGCAGGAGATCACCGGCCAGGAGTTCCACCTGCGCATCGATGAGCTGCGCAAGCAGTTGCAGCAGACCCGGGCCCAGCTCGATCGCATGAGCTTCAGTGGCGAGTCGGATCGGCTGCACGAGGCCCAGCAGCTGATGACCCGTCTCAAGGAGCAGTCCCTGTCGGACAGGATCCAGATGCTGGAGCTGGAACAGCTCTCCGCCCAGCAGCGCAGCGATCTCGCCAAGCTCAAGGTGCAGGGGCTCAACCTCGCCATCACCGACGAGGATGAGTGGCAAAACGCCCTCGTCAATCAGCAGAATCAGCTCAGGCGCAAGAACACGGAGCGGACCCTGGCCGAGAGCGAGCGCCTCCAGGCCCAGCTCACCGCCGACATGCCGCTGCTGCAAGAGCAGCAGCAACAGAACCAGACCCTCTCCATCCAGCTCGGCGCCCTGGAGGAGCGGATCGAGGGGGTGCAAGACGAGCAGCGGGATGTGGACAACAGCCTCTCCCACCTCAACGATCTGGTGAACTCGGTACGCGAGCAGCTTGAATGGCTGCAAATCAGCAACGCCTATGGCGAGAACCTGCGCAGCAAGCTGGCCGACCTGCCCGCCCTCTTCCCCCTCGACAAGCTCGAATCGGCCATAGTGCAGTCGCGCATCGCCAAGTACAGATATGAGGGAGAGCAGGAGGCGCTCAAGGAACCGGCCAAGGTGCGGGATCAACTGCTCAAGGAGGAGGACAAGCTGGATAGAGCCCAGCTCACCGTGCTCGACAACCTGCTCAAGACCCGCCGCCTGCTGCTGACCCGGCTCAATGATGCCGCCGACACCCTGATCCAGGAGCAGACCCGGCTCAAGCTGCTCTATATCCGCCAGAACAGCAAGATAGACGAGATCCGCGAGCTCAGCGCCAGTCACCTGTTCTGGCTGCCCGACGTGCCGCCTCTGACCCCGGCCGTCCTGCTCGGGGTACCGGCCGCCCTGGGGCTGGCCCTCGATCCCGCCAACTGGTGGCAGCTGCCCCTGGCCCTGTCCGAGGGGGGCACTACCCGACTCACCTTCACCGTGCTCGCCCTGCTGCTGCTGTTCGTGACCTGGATCCGGCTGGCCCGCCACCTGAGCCACTTCAGCCAGCAGATAGCCCCCAGGGTCGGCAAGGTGACCCAAGACAAGTTCAGCCTCACCAGCCGCCTGCTGCTGCGCTCCCTGATGGCTGCCCTGCCGCTGCCCGCCATGGCGCTGCTGCTGCGCTATCAGCTGGAAGGGGCCTGGCAATATCCCTTCGCCATCGCCATCGCCAAGGGGCTGGGGGAGATCTGGTTCCTGCTGCTGGCGCTGCTGCTGGTGCGCCACCTCACCCTGGAGAAGGGGATCCTCATCCACCATTTCGGCTGGAACGGCGCCCGGGTCGCCCGGGTCTGGAGCCAGTTTCGCACCCTGCTGCTGATCCTCATCCCCAGCTTCTTCGTGCAGGGCATGGCCGACAGCTACCAGGAACACGCCTTCTACGACACCCTGGGCCGACTCGCCTTCATGGTGGGGGCGCTCTGGCTGCTGCTGTTCTTCGTGCGCCTCAACCGGGAGCGCCTGCCGCTCACCTGGGGTCAGGCGGACATGAACAAGCCCCACCTGCTGCACCACTTCATCTGGAACGCCCTCATGCTGGCCCCCCTGGTGGCGGTGGTGGGAGCCCTGCTCGGCTACTTCTACACCTCCCGCACCCTGCTGCGCCAGCTGGAGGTGAGCCTGCTGATGGGGCTGGGCTGCCTGCTGGTCTACTACCTGGCGCGGCGCTGGATGCTGATCCAGCGTCGTCGTCTCGCCTTCGAGCGTGCCAAGAGCCGGCGGGCCGAGATCCTGGCCCAGCGGGGACGCGAGGAGCAAGATGATCTCAGCTCGGAGATCCCGGACGTGGTGGAGGAGCAGGAGCTGGATCTGGACACCATCAGCGCCCAGTCACTGGGCCTCATCCGCACCCTGCTGATGCTGGGCTTCACCATGCTGCTGGTGGTGCAATGGTCCGATCTCAACTCCGCCTTCAGCTTCCTCAGCAACATAGAGGTGTGGCAGGTGAGCAGCAAGGTGGCGGGGATAGAGCAGCTCTCGGCCATCACCTTGCAGGATCTGATGCTGACCCTGTTCGTCTTTATCCTGACGGTGATGACGGCGCGCAACCTGCCGGGCCTGATGGAGCTGACCCTGCTCCAGCACCTCAGCCTCTCCCCCGGCACCGGCTTCGCCCTGACCACGGTCAGCAAGTACCTGGTGATCCTTATCGGCGCCCTCACCGGCTTCTCCATGCTCGGCATCGACTGGTCCAAGACCCAGTGGCTGGTGGCGGCCCTGTCGGTGGGGCTGGGCTTCGGTTTGCAGGAGATCTTCGCCAACTTCGTCTCCGGCCTCATCATACTGTTCGAAAAACCGATCCGGCTCGGCGATACCGTCACCATTCGCGATCTAACCGGCACCGTCTCCAAGATCAAGACCCGGGCCACCACCATAGTGGACTGGGACAGGAAGGAGATCATCGTCCCCAACAAGGCCTTCATCACCGAGCAGTTCATCAACTGGTCCCTCTCAGACGCCATCACCCGGGTCAAGCTGCGCATCCGCATCGGCCTGACCCAGGATCCGAAACGGGTGCAGCAACTGCTGGAGCAGTGCGTGCAGGAGTCCAGCCTGGTGCTGGATACCCCGACCCCTGAGGTGTTCCTGATCGAATTCACCGATTCGGCGCTGATCTACGAGATCCGCCTCTACGTCAACAACATGGACCACAGGATGCCCATCACCCACGAGGTGCACTCCGCCATCCTGGAGAAGCTCCATGCCCTGGGCATGCACCTGCCCCACCAGCAGATCGACATCAGGATGAGCCGGGGCTGATATGGATAGCGGTGCAATTCACGTTGTTCATCGCACCCTGCGGGGCTGGTAGGGTGCAACAAGCGCAGCGCCGTGCACCAACACCAACAACAGGAGCCAATCATGCAGATCATTGCCCATCGCGGGGCCAGTGGCCTGGCCCCGGAGAATACCCTCAAGGCCATCCGCCTCGCCCTGACCCTGGGGGCCCCCGCCATCGAGATCGACGTGCAGCAAGCCGACGGCGAGCTCTGGGTGTTCCACGACCGTCGCCTGGAACGCTGCACCGACGGCCACGGGGTGCTGACCCGGCAGAGCGCCGACTACCTGCGGGGTCTGGATGCCGGTGAGGGGGAGTCCATCCCGACCCTGTGGCAGGTGATGACCGCCATCGCGGGGCGCTGCGAGCTGCACATAGAGCTCAAGGGGAGCGACACGGCCGACGGGGTGGCGGCCCTGACCCGGCGGGCCGAGCGCGATCTCGGCTTCACCCCGGCCCAGTGGCTGGTCTCTTCGTTCCATCATCCCGAGCTGGCCCGTTTCGGCCGGTTGCGCCCGGAGGTCCGGCGCGGCGCCCTCATCGCCCACCGCCCCCTGGCGCTCGCCCCGGCAACCGACGCCCTCGCCCCCTGGTCCCTCAACTGCGACCTCGACTTCGTTGATCAGGCCCTGGTGCGCGAGATCCATGACCGCGGTCTCAAGATCCTGGTCTATACGGTCGATGGGCTGGACGATGCCCGGCAGCTGGCCGAGTGGGGAGTCGATGGCATCTTCACCAACCATCCTGAGCAAATGCTCAAAGCAATCCAAATGGGTCAAAACGGCCCAGACCGCGAAAATAAAGGCGCTCAGGGGATAAAGAAGCCGGAAATCGGCCGATAACCTAGGGGACCAAAACAATAAAATACATCCCCATGACTAACGCAGACTGACGCTCACAAGGACGTAGATATGAACCTATCCATCAAGAACAAGCTGGTACTGGCCGTCGGCCTGATCATCCTGATCATCACCGGGCTGCAGGTCTGGTACAACACCACCCAGCTCAAGGGGGAAACCCAGCGCCTGGTCTGGAACATCATTGACGAGAGCTCCAGCTCCAACGTCAAGGGGATCTCCCGCTGGCTCGACTCGCGCATCGGCATGGTCACCTCCGCCAAGGAGGCCTTCACCGACCAGGATGCCCCCATCAGCCACCTGGCCCAGGCCATGAATGCGGGCAACTTCGATCTGGTCTATGCCGGCACCCAGGACGGCAAGATGATCCAGAGCAAGCCCACCAACCTGCCCGCCGACTATGATCCGCGCCAGCGCCCCTGGTACAAGGCGGCCATCGCCGCCGGCAAGCTCATCGTCACCGAACCCTATGCGGACATCACCACAGGCCAGCTCATCGTCACCATCGCCGAGCCCTTCACCCGGGGCAACACCCAGGGGGTGATCGCCGGTGACGTCTCCATCGACAGCCTGGTGCGCGACATTCTGGCCATGAGCCAGGAGGGCACCTACGCCATGCTGGTGGACAAGAATGGCACCGTCATCGCCCACCCGGACAAGACGCTGGCCCTCAAGCCCGCCACCGAGATCTCCCCCGAGCTGACGGCGGCCAGGATCAACGAGCTGGCCCATGACGGCATGATTTCCGACATGGTGATCGGCGGCAAGGCGAGCGTGTTCGATCTCACCGAGATCCCCAACTCCAGCTGGTACTTCGGCATAGTGGTGGACGAGGCGGTGGCCTATCAGTCGGTCTCGCGCATGGTCACCTCCACCCTGCTGCAAGGGCTGCTGACCATCCTCATCGTGGCGGGCTTCTCCTACCTGGCCATCAGCCGCGCCCTCTCCCCGTTGCAGGTCCTGGGTGACGCCATCGCCGATCTCTCCCGCGGCAACGGCGATCTGACCCGCCGCATCAAGATCGAGCGGGAAGACGAGGTCGGCGCCGTGGCCAAGCACGTCAACACCTTCATCGAGCGCATCCACGTCATGGTACAGGACATCTCCAACTCCTCAGGTCAACTCAACCTGCAGGCCCGCTCCTCCCACGACATGGCGGAGAAATCGAGCCAGGGTCTGGCGCGCCAGCAGAACGAGATCTCCCAGATTGCCACCGCGGTGCACGAGATGTCCGCCACCGCCGTAGAGGTGGCCAGCAATGCCGAGCAGACCGCAGACGCGGCGCGCACCTCCTCCGAGAGCTGTGAACACGGCAAGCAGGTGATCGCCCGCAACCAGAGATCCATCACGGATCTGGCGGGTCAGGTGGAGCAGGCCTCCAACATCATCCAGGAGCTGGAGAAGAACGCCCAGGAGATCAACACCATCCTCTCCACCATCCAGGGGATCGCCGAGCAGACCAACCTGCTGGCCCTCAACGCCGCCATCGAGGCGGCCCGGGCCGGCGAGCAGGGCCGCGGCTTCGCCGTGGTGGCCGACGAGGTGCGGGTGCTGTCCCAGCGTACCCACAGCTCCACCGTCGAGATCCGCAGCATGATAGAGACACTGCAACGCAACACCCAGGGTGCGGTCAGCACCATGCACGAGGGGCAGCTGCTGGCCCAGAACAGCGTGGACGATGCCAGCAACGCCACCCTGGCCCTGGAGCAGATCACCGCCTCCATCAACCAGATCTCCGACATGGCGACCCAGATTTCCAGCGCCGCCGAGGAGCAGCGGGCCGTCACCGACGAGGTGAGCCGCAACATCCAGGCGGTGAAGGATGTCTCGGACGAGCTGGCCGGGGATGCGGACAGCTCCCGCGACCTCTCTGCCCAGCTCAAGAACATCTCGGGCGAGCTGAGCAACCAGGTCGGCATGTTCCGCATCTGATCTCGCCATGGCGCTCGCCAGCAACCATGATAAAGGGGCCGCACGGCCCCTTTCTGTTATGGGCACGCCCTCTATGGGCACAGGCGCCCCCTCACCTCTTCCCCCCATCCGGGCACGAAACAAGCATCCTCATATGGGGAGCTTTCTGTTATAAAACAGCATGCTATTGCCGATTTCGAATTAGTTTTTTAAAGCCAATACCGAGCGTGCCCATCAGAGAATAATTCTTATTAAACAATTTTAATAAAAAACTTAAAAACTTTAGGGTTAATACCTAAAAAGAGAGGTATTTCTCGTTTTACTGACATAAAACTACGTACAATTCTGGGGTTAAAATAACCAAAGCAAGGCGTGTGGCTGATCCTGATCACTGATGGATGGCGATAATTCTGGTGTTTTCATCCAAGGAATGGGGTGACTCTAATAAAAGTCACCATTGCCAAGCACTAAAACAAAGCAGTTTGACTTGCATCAAGCCTGAATTTTTTTGATAGAGCAAAATCGTGCCCAGCAAATCTATCCCTAAGGAGGCAGATGTGGATATTATCAAGACCGATGTCGCCATCATCGGTGCCGGTGGTGGTGGCCTGCGTGCCGCTATCGCCATAGCAGAAGCCCATCCCGACCTCGAGATCGCCCTGATCTCCAAGGTCTACCCGATGCGCAGCCATACCGTCGCCGCCGAAGGTGGTGCCGCCGGTGTGGTCCGTGACGACGACTCCCTCGAGAACCACTTCAACGACACCGTCTCCGGTGGCGACTGGTTGTGCGAGCAGGACGTGGTCGACTACTTCGTCGAGAACTGCACCAGCGAGATGATCCAGCTGGAGCATTGGGGCTGCCCCTGGAGCCGCAAACCGGACGGCAAGGCCAACGTGCGCCGTTTCGGCGGCATGAAGATCCCCCGTACCTGGTTCGCCGCCGACAAGTCCGGCTTCCACATCCTGCACACCCTGTTCCAGACCTCCATCAAGTACCCGAGCATCAAGCGCTTCGACGAGCACTTCTGCCTGGATCTCATCGTGGAAGAGGGCCGCGTCCAGGGGGTGCTGACCTTCGACATCCAGAACGGCATCACCCGCTTCATCCAGGCCAAGTCCGTCATTCTGGCCACCGGTGGCGCCGGTCGCGTCTATCGCTACAACACCAACGGCGGCATCGTCACCGGTGACGGCATGGCCCTGGCCTACCGTCACGGCGTGCCCCTGCGGGACATGGAGTTCGTCCAGTATCACCCGACCGGTCTGCCGGGCACCGGCATCCTGATGACCGAAGGCTGTCGTGGTGAGGGCGGCATCCTGGTCAACAAGGATGGCTACCGCTATCTGCAAGACTACGGTCTGGGCCCGGAAACCCCGGTCGGCGAGGCCAAGAACAAATACATGGAGCTGGGCCCGCGGGATCGTCTCTCCCAGGCCTTCTGGCAGGAGCAGCAAAAAGGCCGCACCATCCCAGGCCCCATGGGCGACGTGGTTCACCTCGACCTGCGCCACCTCGGCGAGAAGTACCTGAAAGAACGCCTGCCCTTCATCTGCGAGCTGGCCAAGGCCTACGTGGGTGTGGATCCGGTGAAAGAACCGATCCCGGTGCGCCCAACCGCCCACTACACCATGGGCGGCATCGAGACCAACGGCCAGTGCGCCACCCGCATGCCGGGCCTCTATGCCCTGGGCGAGTGTGCCTCCGTCGGTCTGCACGGCGCCAACCGCCTGGGCTCCAACTCCCTGTCCGAGATAGTGGTGTTCGGCAAGGTGGCCGGTGAGCATGCCGGCGAGTTCGCCAAGACCCAGCAGCACGGCAACACCCAGGCCCTGGCCGCCAAGGCCGAGGCGCTCATCAAGCAGCACCTCTCCCTGCTCGACATCGACGGCACCGAAAACCCGGCGGATATCCGCAACGAACTGGGCCTCTCCATGGAAGCGGGTGTCGGTATCTACCGTACCGAAGAGCTGATGCAGGGCACCATCGACAAGATCAACGAGCTCAAGGCCCGTTACAAGAAGATCAAGATCAACGACAAGTCCTCTGTCTTCAACACCGACCTGCTGTACGCCATCGAGCTGGGCTACATGCTGGACGTGGCGGAAGCCATGGCCCACTCCGCCATCAACCGCAAAGAGTCTCGTGGCTCCCACCAGCGGCTGGACGGTTTCGAGGAGCGTGACGACGTCAACTTCCTCAAGCACACCCTCTCCTTCTACAACCAGGAAGGCACCCCGACCATCGACTACTCGGATGTGAAGATCACTAAATCCCAACCGGCGAAACGCGTATACGGCTCCGAGGGTGAGAAACAAGACGAGGCTAAGAAGCATGGCTGAGATGATCGAAATTGAAATCCTGCGCTACCGTCCGGAGCAGGATAACGAGCCCTGGATGCAGACCTTCCAGGTGCCCTACCTCAAAGAGATGTCCCTGCTGGACGCCCTGCAATACATCAAGGATCAGCTGGACTCCACCCTGAGCTTCCGCTGGTCCTGCCGGATGGCAATCTGCGGCTCCTGCGGCATGATGGTCAACGGCATTCCGAAACTCGGTTGCAAGACCTTCCTGCGGGATTACCTGCCGGGCAAGATGACTATCGAGCCCCTCAACAACTTCCCCATCGAGCGCGATCTCGTGGTGGACATGTCCGACTTCATCGAGAAGCTGGAGAGCATCAAGCCCTACATCATCCCAGCCGAGCCGCGCAGCCTGTGCGACGGCGAGTACACCCAGACCCCGGCGGACATGGCGAAGTATCACCAGTTCTCCATGTGCATCAACTGCGGTCTGTGCTACGCGGCCTGCCCGCAATATGGCATCAACAAGAAGTTCACCGGCCCGGCGGCCCTGGCACTGGCCTATCGCTACAACGCCGACAACCGCGACAGCGCGTCCAGGGAGCGGATGAAGATCATCAGCCAGGACGAGGGCGTCTGGGGCTGTACCTTCGTGGGCTACTGCTCCGAAGTGTGCCCGAAAGGGGTGGATCCGGCCGCCGCCATCCAGCTTGGCAAGGTCGAGAGCGCCAAGGACTACATGATCGCCATGTTCAAGCCGGATTGAGGAGTGAGACCATGAACAACACCCAGAGCAAACGTAAGCCCTACGTGCGCGAGATGAAGAAAGACTGGTGGCTGAAGAATGCCTTCTACACCGGTTACATGATCCGCGAAGGCACCAGCCTCTTCGTCTCCATCTACGCCGTGGTGCTGATGTGGGGTCTGCTGCGACTGGTGCAGGGTCAGGAGGCGTTCAACGGCTGGCTGGAGTCCCTGCAGAGCCCAATCGCCATCCTGTTCCACGTCATCGCCCTGGCCGCCTGCCTGTTCCACGCCAAGACCTGGTTCGCCCTGGCCCCCAAGGCCATGCGCATCTTCCGTGGCGAAGACCTGGTGCCGGAAAAGCCGATCGTCATCGCCCAGTACGTGGCACTGGCGGCGGTATCCCTGCTGATCCTGTTTATCGTGGCTTGAGGAAATTAATGATGAGACGTTCTGACGAACCCGGTTATTGGTGCCGGGCTGTCACTCAGAAACGTTGGCCACGATCTCTCAATCATGATTTGAGGAAAAAATATGAGACGTTCTGACGAGCCTATATATTGGGGACTCTTTGGTGCCGGTGGCATGGTGGTCGCCATGCTGCTGCCGGTCATTGTCCTCATCACAGGTCTGCTGGTGCCCATGGGCATCATGGACGTGGAGACCATGAGCTTTGAGCGCGTGCATGATTTTGCCAGCTCCTGGTGGGGTGCCTGCATACTGCTGGTGATCATAGCCCTGCCCATCTGGCACGGCATGCACCGCATCTACCACGGCCTGCATGATCTGGGGATCCACACCACCAAGCTGCACCACTACGTGTTCTATGGCTTCGCCTTCCTGGTGTCCGCCATCACGGTCGGTCTGCTGATGGTGCTGGTGTTCCAGTAATCCTTAGGTTGCCAGCAACAGATGATAAAACCGGGCCCAGTGCCCGGTTTTTGTTTGGCTGATATGCAGCGGGCGGGCTAAGGGCGCGGCGTTGGCCACAGGGCCCGCAGGGGCGCCGGCATGGCGCCGAGGCGAAGCAGCGGGGTCTGGTGCCAGTGCGCCAGTTTTTGCAGCGCCTTCTCCAGATCCTGCGCCAGGCTGGCGCTCACCCTAACTCCCTGCTCCAGATAGAGGCTCTTGACCTCGAACACCCCCTCCTTGCGATGGGCCTTGGCGTCCATCCTGCCCACCAGCTTGCCGCGATGCAGCAAGGGCAGCACGAAGTAGCCGTACTGGCGCTTGGGGGCCGGGGTGTAGCACTCGATGCGATAATCAAAGCCAAAGAGCTCGCTGGCCCGCTTGCGATCCCACACCAGGGGATCGAAGGGCGATAGCACGGCGGTGTGGGTCGCCTTGAGACTGCCAGCCTGGGCCCGGGCCAGCTCACCCGCGAGCGATGCGTGCACGAAGGCACCGTGCCGCCAGCCCTCGACGTGCACCGGCAACAGCTCCCCCTCGTCCGCCAGCTGGTGGAGCAGGGCGTCGTATTTGCCGCGCCGCAGGCGGTAGTAATCCGCCACCCAGCCGGTCTTGACCAGCCCCAGCGCCCGGCAGCTGGCCCGCACCATGTCCCGCCGGGCGAGCTCAGGGCTCGGCAGATCCCGCCCATCGTCCCACTCCGGCATGACCCGCTCGGCGAGATCGTAGACCCGCTGGAAGTTGCGCCGCTCGCGCACCATCAGGCGCCCTGCGGTGAACAGCACCTCCAGATGGCGCTTCTCGGGCTTCCAGTCCCACCAGCCGTTGCCCTTGCCCTCCTTGCGTTCAAAGTCGGCGGCCCGCACCGGCCCATCCCGGCGAATGCGCTCGACTATCTGCGCTATCTCTCCGCCGTGGGTCTTGAGCCACTGGGCGGAAAACTTCCAGCCCATGGCGGCGGGATCCAGCATGCGGTGGCGCAGCAGCCGGTAATCCTCCCGGGGGACGAAGCAGGCCTCGTGGGCCCAGTATTCGAAGAGCTCCCCCTCGGCCAGCAACTGCTCCAGCCAGCGCGGATCGTAGTGGCCGAGCCGGCTGAACAGCACCAGATAGGGGCTGCGGGCCACCACGGAGATGGTGTCTATCTGCAGCAGCCCCATGCGCCTTATGCAGGCCAGCAGATCGGAGGGAGCAGCCTTGGTGCGGCGCGGGGTCAGCAGCCCCTGGGCGGCGAGTTGCAGGTGGCGGGCGTCTTGCAATGACAAATGGGGGATCGACATGGAGATAGGGGCATCCGCTGCTGGGTATCAGGCCACCAGCATGCCCAAGCCGCCGCCAAATGAAAATGCCCCGTTCAGGGTTTGGTGAACACGGCTACATCCGCATGGGGAAACTCGACCTGCGCCTGCCAGCGGGCCGCCAGGGCGCGGAATGACGTCTCGGCGAAGAAGACGATGTGGGTCGGATCGTGGCGGTAGCGCCACGTCTTGAAGCGCTCGTCACCCAGCACCCGCTGGGTCTGCAACACCAGGACGCCGCCGGGCTTGAGGCAGGCCCAGAGCCCGTCCAGCACGGCGCGGGGGGCGGCCAGGTGCTCTATCACCTCGGTGCTGGTGATGAAATCGTAGCGACGGGTGAGCAGTTCGGGCTGGTCGGCGTAGAACTTGTCGTAACCCGCCATCTCAAAGCCCACCTCCCGCCCCATGGCGATGAGGGCAGGGCCGGGGCCGCAGCCGAAATCGAGGCCGCTGGCAGGAGGGCTCACCCGGGAGAGCACCTCGCCGAAGGCCCGCATCAGGAAGCCGCGATAACGGGGATCGTCCACCCGGTTGTCGTGCCCGTCATAGACCGCCTTCTCGGCCTGATCGTCCAGGTGATCCGCCTCATCCAGCCAGACCAGCTCGCACGCCAGGCAACGGTGATAGCGCTTGCCCGCCACCGGCAGGGGGTAGCTGTGGCGAGCCGAGCAGAGGGGGCAGCTGGCGCTTGATGACATGACGGATCCTCCTGGGTGACAGCCGCGCAGATTGCCTGCCCGCCGCCTTGCTGACAACTTTTTTTACTCCTTAAGGGTTTCTTAAGTTTGCCCTTTTACTCTCAAGCCATCCCAAGAGAAGGAGCCAACCATGACCATAGAGATCCAAGCCCCCTACAGATTGCTGCTGGCACAGTCCCCGCAGCAGGTCATGGCGCTGCAAGCCTATATCCAGGCCGCCTACACCCTCGAATTCAACGCCCGCATTCCCCATTTTCTGCCCTGCCTGCTCGGGCTCTACCGGGCCGATGGGGTGCTGGTCGGCGCCTGTGGCCTCAACCACGCCAGCACGGGGGAGCGTGAGCAGCCCCTCTATCTGGAGCAGTATCTGGAGCAGCCCATCGAGGCCGCCATCGAAACCCGCCTCGGGGTACGTCCGGCCCGCAGCCGCATCATCGAAGTGGGCAACCTCGCCTGCAGCGAGCCGGGCAATGCCCGCCTGATGTTTGCCGCCCTGTGCCGGTTGCTGTGTGACAACGCCCTCGACTACGTGGTGTTCACCGGCACCGCCAAGCTGCGTAACAGCTTTGCCCGGCTGCGCCTCAACCCGGTGGAGCTGGCCCCTGCCCAGGCCCATCAGGTGGGGGAAGACGCCAGTGCCTGGGGGGAATACTACCGCTGCCAGCCCAAGGTGATGGCCGGGGACATCAACCAAGGGCGCGAGGTGCTCGCCCAGAGCAGCCTGCTGCTCAACCTGCTGGGGCCCATGCCCATGCTTTTTAACCATGCCGGCCATGACAAGAGGTGCGCCCAATGAGCCTGTTCGACGCCATCGCCTGCCACGCCAGCCTGACGCCGCAACGACCGGCACTGCAAGGCAGCCAGGGAGAGCTGGATTACCAGACCCTGTGGCAGCAGATCCAGCGCCTGGCCGACCGCTTGCAGCAAGCCGGCATTCGCCGCCTGGCCCTGCAGCTCGACAACGGTCTGCCCTGGGCGCTGATCGATCTGGCCTGCACCCGGGCCGGGATAGTGGTCATTCCCGTGCCCCACTTCTTCAGCCCGGCCCAGCAGGCGTGGCTGCTGGAGAGCAGCGGGGCCGATGCCCTGGTGGGCCCCGAGCATGAGGGCTGGCAGGCCGTCGCCCCCCTCATCCTGATGACGGGGGCCGCCGATGAACAGGCGCTGCCCCTGTGGCGGCGCACCCCGGTCGCCCCCCCGGCCCTGCCCCTGGGCACCGCCAAGATCACCTATACCTCGGGCACCACGGGCCAGCCCAAGGGGGTCTGCCTGTCCCTTGCCCAGATGACGGCGGTCTGCGAGTCCCTGGCCCTGCGGGTCGCGCCGGCCCGGGTCGAACAGCACCTGACCCTGCTGCCCCTGGCCACCCTGCTGGAGAATCTGACCGGTCTCTACGTGCCGCTGCTCACCGGCGCCTGCAGCCGCATCCCCTCCCTCGGCGAGCTCGGCTTCACCGGCTCCAGCACCCTCGACCCGGCCGTGCTGGGCCAGGCCCTGGCACGCTGGCCCAGCCACAGCCTGGTGCTGGTGCCCGAACTGTTGCGCCTGCTGCTGGCGCTGTGCGCCAACACCCCGCCCCTGGCCGAACGGCTCAAGGGGCTGCGCTTCGTCGCCGTCGGTGGCGGCAAGGTCGCCCCCGATCTCATCGCCCATGCCCGCGCCCTGGGGCTCCCTGTCTATGAGGGATATGGCCTGTCGGAATGCGGCTCTGTCGTGGCGCTCAACGGCCCTGACGCCGACCTGATGGGCAGCGTCGGCCGCCCCCTGCCCCATTGCCGGGTCACCCTGGCCGCCGATGGCGAAGTCATGGTGAGCGGCAGCGCCATGCTGGGCTATCTGGGGGAAGAGAGCACCGCGGGCGAGCCTGCGGACCTGCAGATCGCCACCGGGGATCTGGGTCACCTGGACGCAGAGGGCTACCTGCACATCACGGGGCGCAAGAAGAACGTCCAGATCACCGCCTTTGGCCGCAACTTTTCGCCGGAGTGGGTGGAAGCCCAGGCCCAGCTCTGTCCGGCCATCGCCCGCATCGTGATCTTCGGTGACGGCCAGCCCGCCAACGTCGCCCTGATCCAGCCGCTGCCGGGCGGCCAGTCCCAATTACCCGAGCAGATTGCCCGGCTCAACCAGCAGTTGCCCGATTACGCCCGCATCCATCACTGGCTGCCGGTGGCGCTGGATCAGCACCCCGGCCTGCTGACGGCCAACGGCCGCCCCCGTCGCAACGAGATTTATCACCACTTTTCCCGGCAGATCGACCAATGCCTGACCCAAGGCCTCACAGGAGAGACCTCATGAGCTTCTACCAGACCCTGCAACACGCCACCGCCTCCGAGCGCGAGCACCTGTTCAATGCCCCCATCATCGAGGCCTGCCGCCGCGGCGACATCAGCCGGGAGACCTACCTCGCCTTCCTGGCAGAGGCTTACTACCACGTGCGCCACACTGTGCCGCTGCTGATGGCCACCGGCGGCAAGCTGGGACAGGAGTATGAGTGGGTGCGCGGCGCCATCCGGGAGTACATAGACGAGGAGTACGGTCATCAGGAGTGGATCCTGAACGACATCCGCGCCTGCGGCGGTGACGCCGAGGCGGTGCGCCATGGCCGGCCGGGCCTGCCCATCGAGCTGATGGTGGCCTTCCTCTACGACCAGATCCAGCGCGGCAACCCCATGGGCTTCTTCGGCATGGTGCAGGTGCTGGAAGGCACCAGCGTCGCCATCGCCCTGACGGTGGCGGACCAGCTCAAGAGCGGTCTGGGCCTGCCGCCCCAGGCGATGAGCTACCTGAGCTCCCACGGCGCCCTGGATCAGGAGCACCTCAAGTTCTTCGAGTCCCTGATGAACCGGGTGGAAGACCCGGCGGATCAGGTCGCCATCATTCACTCGGCCAAGGTGGTCTACCGCCTCTATGGCGACATGCTCCATCAGCTCACGGGATCCTGCCAATGAAGCTTGAAGGGAAACGCATACTGCTCACCGGCGCCAGCGGCGGCATAGGGGAAGCCCTGGCCATGGAGCTGGCGGCCCAGGGAGCGCACCTGCTGCTGCACGGACGCCGGGCCAGCGCCCTGGAGCGCCTGCGCAAGGAACTGCCCCATTCGGAGCGCCACCAGACGGTGACCGCCGATCTCGGCTCGCCCCAGGAGCGGGCCAGGCTGTTGCAGCACCCGGCGCTGGAGCAGGGGCTGGATGTGCTCATCAACAGCGCTGGCTGCAACCAGTTTGCCTGGCTGGAAGACCAGAGCGGCGAGCAGGTGACGCGCCAGTTGCTGCTCAACATAGAGGCGCCCATCCAGCTCACCCGCGCCCTGCTGCCCCGGCTGCGCAAGCCCGCCGTCATCATGAACATAGGCTCCAGCCTCGGGGCCATCGGCTATGCCGGTTACAGCGTCTATTGCGCCAGCAAGTTCGCCCTGCGGGGCTTTAGCGAGTCTCTGGGGCGGGAGCTGGAGGGCACCGGCATCAAGGTGCTGCACTTTGCCCCCCGCGCCACCCGCACTCACCTCAACTCCCAGGCGGCCTACGCCATGAATGCCGAGCTCGGCACCCGGACCGACAGCCCCCAGGACGTGGCCGAGGAGGCCGTCATCGCCCTGTGCAACGAGACGCGCCGCAACTGGCTCGGCTGGCCGGAGAAGCTGTTCGTGCGGCTCAATGCCCTGCTGCCCGCCCTGGTCGACAAGGCGCTGGCCAGACAACTGCCCATCATCGAACGCCATGCCCGCCACCCTGTCCCCCTGGCCACAGATCACGGGGACAACCCCGTCTGTGCCACGCACAAAAAGGAACATTGAGATGAAACACGCCACTTTCCGCCCCCGATTTGGTCACAGTCTCCTGCTGCTCGCCCTGGGAGGCACGTTGACAAGCAGCCTGGTTCAGGCCGCCGATGCCCTGCCCACCATTCAGCAGCAGTGGGCCCACTGTCAGTATCAAGAGACTGGCAAGGCCAAGGAGAGCTGCCTGGAGACCCTGAGCGCCCAGGCGGAGCAGGCCAGTGCCAAGGAGGCCTTTCGCACCGATCTGCTGATCTGGTCCGCCATCGTCAAGAGCACCTGGGCCGGCGCCAAGGGCGGCCTCGGGGCCCTCAGCCTGGTGAAGGAGGCCAAGGCCAAGCTGGAGATCGCCATCAAGCAGGATCCCAAGGCGCTGGAGGGCTCCGCCTACACCAGTCTGGGCTCCCTCTACTACCAGGTGCCGGGCTGGCCGGTCGGCTTCGGGGATGACGACAAGGCCGAGCAGTTGCTCAAGCAGGCGCTCGCCATCAACCCCACCGGCATAGATCCCAACTTCTTCTACGGCGACTTCCTGCTGGATCAGGGGGACAAGGCCCAGGCGAAGATCTATCTGGACAAGGCCCTGGCCGCCCCGGCCCGCCCTGGCCGCGAGCTGGCGGACGAGGGGCGCAGGGCGGAAATTCGCGAGCGTCTCGCCAAGCTATAAACACAAGCAGATCAGTGCGCTATTTCAACTCTGCCCACCGGCTTGCATACTGGTGGGCAGCATCGTTTGAGGGAGAGAAGAATGCGAGTCCTGTTGGTGGAAGATGATGTGATGCTGGGAGACGGCATGGTGGATGCCCTGCGCGGCAGCGGCTACACGGTGGACTGGCTGCAGCAGGGGCTGCCCGCCCTGTCGGCGCTCAAGAGCGAGGAGTTCGCCGCCCTCATCCTGGATCTCAATCTGCCGGACATCGACGGCATCAGCCTGCTGCGCAAGCTGCGCCGGGAGGGACAGACCCTGCCGGTGCTCATCCTCACCGCCCGGGATGCCCTGGACGATCGGGTGCTGGGGCTGGATGCGGGCTCCGATGACTACATGGTCAAGCCCTTCGCCCTGCAGGAGCTCAACGCCCGGCTGCGCGCCCTGGTGCGCCGCAGCAAGGGCCAGGCCCAGGCGGTGCTGGAGTATGGCGACATCCTCATCTACCCCGAATCCCAGCAGGTCACCTATCGGGGCGAGCCGGTCAGGCTGACCCCCCACGAGTACAAGCTGCTGCAGGAGCTCATCAGCCAGAGCGGCCGGGTGCTGAGCCGCGATCAGCTGCAACAGAGCCTCTATGGCTGGGACGAGGGGGCAGAGAGCAACGCGGTGGAGGTGCACATTCACCACCTGCGCAAGAAGTTCTTCCCCGAGCTCATCCGCAACATCCGCGGTGTCGGCTACATAGTGCCGCAGCCAGATACCCAGGGCAGCAAAGGGATGCCCGCCCGATGAGTCGCGTTCGCTCCATCCGCCGCTTCCTGCTCACCGGCATCCTGACCCTGGTCGGCGTCAGCCTGGCCGTCAGCGCCCTCATCGGTTATCTGGAGGCGAGCCACGAGATGGAGGAGCTGTTCGATGCCCGGCTCGCCCAGTCGTCCCGCATCACCAACCAGCTGCTGGCCAACTACCTCAAGCAGAGCAAGACACTGCCCGCCGATGGCGCCCTCTACCAGGACTGGACCCGGCAAAACCCCGGCGGCCACCCCGAGGAGCGGGGGCTCAATCTCGGTGGCGAGGACAGGGAGCTGACCCCCTACGGCCATGAATTTGAACGCAATCTCACCTTCCAGCTGGCCGATGGCGAGGGCCGGTTGCTGCTGCGCTCCCCCAGCGCACCGCCCCGGCTGCTCGGCAAGCTGACCATCGGCTTTGATACGGTGCGCCGAGATGGCCATGACTGGCGCACCTTCACCCTCTACAACCAGGATGAGCAGACCTGGCTCATCGTCGCGGAGCGGGATGACGAGCGAGGGGAGCTGGCCAGCAAGATGGCCACCCTCACCATGCTGCCGCTCTTCATCACCCTGCCCTTCCTGCTCGGCCTGCTGTGGTGGCTGGTGACCCGCGGCCTGGCACCGCTGCGCCAGCTGACCCAGGCCATCGGCGAGCGCCACCCCGCCAACCTGAGCCCCCTCAATCTCACCATCAAGGCCGAGGAGCTGACGCCCCTGGTGGGGGAGATCAACCGGCTGATGCACGCCCTGGCCGACACCCTGGAGCGGGAGAAACAGTTCACCAACGAGGCGGCCCACGAGCTGCGCACCCCGCTGGCGGTGCTGCGCATCCACAGCGAGAATGCCATGGCGGCAGCAGATGAAACGAGTCGACGCCAGTCCCTGGGCAAGATGCTGCTGGCCCTCGATCGCAGCGACCGCCTGCTACGCCAGCTGCTGACCCAGGCCCGCATCGACAACCAGCAGGATCCCGTGCTGGAGCGCGTCGATCTGGGTCAGTTGCTGCAAGGCTGCCTCGCCGCCCTCACCCCCCTGGCACTGAACAAGGAGCAGCAGATCTCCCTCGAGCGCAGCGGCCGGGTACAGGTCATGGGCCAGCCCACCCTGCTGGAGCTGATGTTTGGCAACCTCATCGACAATGCGCTGCGCTACACCCCGGCCGGAGGCGTGATAGAGGTCGCCGTCGAGCCGTCGGGCAACCGGGTGCGGGTGACGGTCAGCGACAATGGCCCCGGCATCCCCGCCGAGGCGATGGCGCGCCTGTGCGAGCGCTTCTTTCGGGTCAATCCCCAGCAGGGGGATGGCGTGGGTCTGGGCATGGCCATAGTGCGCCGCATCGCCGAGCTGCACGGCGCGGACATGAACATCCGCAACCGGCCCGAAGGGGGGCTGGAGGTGAGCCTGCTGCTGCCCGCGCCGCCGACCTGATCGGGGCACCATGGACGACAAAACGCGGGGGCCCAGGCCCCCCCGCGCGGCTCATTCCCCCAGGGGGGGGTGCCGAACCCCCGCGGGGGTGTTCCGGGAAGGTGCGGGCGGGGGGCCCCCCCCCCCCCCCCCCCCGCGACTCATGCCCCCAGGGAGGGTTCCCTAACCGCAGCTGGGCTGTACCGTGAAGGTGCGGGCGGAGTCCACCGGCCCCAGCTCCGCCAGCAGGCGGCGCCCGAGCAGCACGGGATAGAGCATGTCGCTGCGATCCCGCAGGGTGAACCACTCCTTGTAGACCTTGTCACCGACGCAGACGGACAGGGTCACCGTCGGGCGCTGCTCCATGCCACCGGCGCCGCGCACCGCCACGCTGCGCTCCACCGGCCGCTCCAGAGTCTGGCGCACCACCTTGTCGGTGTCGGCATCGGTCAGCTCCAGGGTGAAGCGCACCCAGGGCTTGCCGTCACGCTTGAAGTGGTGCAGATCCCGCGCATCCATCGAAGAGGTGAGAGCGCCGGTATCGAGTTTCATCTTGACCGCCACGGCGCCGGGCATGATCAATCCCTTCTCGATCCAGCCATAGACGGTAGGGGACGCCGCCATCCCGGGCAGGGAGAGGCAGGCCAGTAGCAGCAAGGTCATGGTTCGCAATGCAAGCACGTTTACTCCTGAGCAAGGCAGGGCCGACGCTGACCCCAGCGGTCAAGAGTGGGGATGGAACGGCCAGCTGTCAACCGGCGAGAGGCGACGTCCTGGGCAGGATGGCGCCCCTCGCGCCGCCCGCGTCAGGATCCGGGCCGGGGACGAAAAAGAGACTCATATGGGGAGATTTCTGGCTGGCGCCAAGGGGGACAGAGCCGGGGAACAAGAGCCTGGGCTGCGCTCAGGTTGTGACGCCAAAGGCTACCACAGCGCTGCGTGAATTATCAGTCTTGTTCTGGCGGGATTTCTGGCTAGACTGTTGTAAACCGGAGGCCTCGAAAACCTGCGGTTTTTTTGCGCCTGCCGAAAAGTTGCCACTGCAAAGTGACGTTCAAACAAGGCTCAATAAGGAATTTGCAATGCGTATCGAAGAAGACCTGAAGCTCGGTTTCAAGGATGTGCTGTTTCGCCCCAAGCGCTCAACCCTCAAGAGCCGCGCCCAGGTCAGCCTGACCCGTCAGTTCACCTTCAAGCACACCCAAACCCAGTGGCAGGGCACCCCCATCATCGCCGCCAACATGGATACCGTCGGCAGCTTCGCCATGGCCAAAACCCTGGCCGGCTTCGAGATGATGACCGCAGTGCACAAGCACTACAGCCTCGCCCAGTGGCAAGCCTTCGTCAGCGAAACCGATCCGGCCCTGCTCGGCCATGTGATGGTCTCCACCGGCACCTCCGAAGAGGACTTCATCAAGACCCGCCAGATCCTCGCCATGTCAGAGGCCCTGCGCTTCATCTGCGTGGATGTGGCCAACGGCTACTCCCAGCACTTCGTCGAGTTCCTGCGCAAAATTCGTGAGGCCTACCCGAACCACGTCATCCTGGCGGGCAACGTGGTCACCGGCGAGATGGTGGAGGAGCTGATCCTCTCCGGCGCCGACATCGTCAAGGTGGGCATAGGCCCGGGTTCGGTCTGCACCACAAGGGTCAAGACCGGCGTCGGCTACCCCCAGCTCTCCGCCATCATAGAGTGCGCCGATGCGGCCCACGGTCTGGGCGGCCAGATCGTCGGTGACGGCGGCTGCACCTGCCCGGGGGAAGTGGCCAAGGCGTTCGGCGGTGGCGCCGACTTCGTGATGCTGGGCGGCATGCTGGCGGCCCACGAGGAGTGCGGCGGCGAGGTGGTGGACGTCGATGGTGCCCCCTTCATGAAGTTCTACGGCATGAGCTCGTCGAGCGCCATGGACAAGCACGCCGGCGGCGTCGCCGACTACCGCGCCTCCGAGGGCAAGACAGTGCTGCTGCCCTATCGCGGCCCGGTGGAGAACACGGTGCGCGACATCCTCGGCGGCGTGCGCTCCACCTGCACTTACGTCGGTGCCAGCCAGCTCAAGGAACTCACCAAACGCACCACCTTCATCCGGGTACGCGAGCAGGAGAACAACGTCTACGGCAAGGAGTAAGCCAGCTCCCGTTGTGTTCACTCCACCTGCATCCATGTGGTCGGTGCCAGCCAGTTGAAAGAGCTGACCAAAGCACACACCACCTTTATCCGGGTGCGCGAGCAGGAGAACAACGTCTACGGCAAGGAGTAACTCGCCGCTGACGGTTAGAAGCCAATCCACCGGTGTGCTACCCTGCGCACCGGTTTTTTGCATCTGGAACCCCGAGCCATGACCAGCCCCCTGCCCCCCTTCGACTGGGACATCTTCTGCACCGTGGTGGACAACTTCGGCGACATCGGCGTCACCTGGCGGCTGGCCCGCCAGCTGGAGCAGGAGGGGCATGGACAGGTGCGGCTCTGGGTGGACGATCTGGCCAGCTTCGCCCGCATCTGCCCGGGGCTGGATCCCGCACAGGATGGTCAGTGGGTCGACGACATCTATGTCCAGCACTGGCACGAGACCCTGCCTGCCGATGTCGTTCCGGCCAGGGTGGTGATCGAGGCGTTTGCCTGCGAGCTGCCCGCCCCCTTTATCGCGTGCATGGCCGAGCAGACCACGCCCCCCTGCTGGATCAACCTGGAGTACCTCTGTGCCGAAGCCTGGGTCGAGGATTGCCACGGCCTCGCCTCCCCCCGGCGGGTCGGCAGCAAGCGCCTCGACAAATACTTCTTCTTCCCGGGCTTCACGGCTAAAACCGGTGGTCTGCTGTGCGAGCAGGGCCTCATCGCCGAGCGAGATCGCTGGCAGCAGGACGAGGCGGGGCTTGCCGCCTACTGGGCGAGCCTCGGCCTGCCGCCGAAGGAGGAGAGCGAGCTGAGGATCAGCCTGTTTGCCTACGAGAGCGAGGCGATCCGCTCCCTGGTGATCGACTGGCAGGCCAGCCCCACCCCCATCACCCTGCTGCTACCCCTGGGGCGCGCCGTACCGGACGTGCTGCGAGGCCTGGGCCTGGAGGGAGAGACGGTGCAACCCGGGGATCTGCTGCGCGCCGGCAGCCTCGCCGTCAAGCTGCTGCCGATGACCAGCCAGACAGGCTACGACCGCCTGCTGTGGAGCTGCGACCTCAATCTGGTGCGCGGCGAAGACTCCTTCGTGCGGGCCCAGTGGTCGGCAAGGCCCTTCCTGTGGCACATCTATCCCCAGGAAGAACAGGCCCACATGGTCAAGCTCGACAGCTTCCTCGACCACTATCTGGCCGGCCTGCCCCAGGAGACGGCCAGTTGGCTGCGGGCCTTCAACCACGCCCTCAACCAGGGGGAGAATACCCGCGAGCTCTGGGGGCAATGGCCCCGTCACTGCGCGGGTTGGCGCCAATATGGGCGAGACTGGTCACAGAAGCTGCACCGGGATGGGGATCTCGTCACACGATTGATGAAATTTCTGGAAAGCCGTATATAATCTGGCAGTTTTTTATTCGTCCGTTTCACGAACAGGAATTTTGACATGAAAACCGCACAGGAAATCCGCGCTGGTAACGTAGTCATGATCGGCACCGAGCCGATGGTGGTGCAGAAGGCTGAGTTCAACAAATCCGGCCGTAACTCCGCCGTGGTCAAGATGAAGCTGAAAGGCCTGCTGAACGGCAGCGCCACCGAGACCGTCTTCAAGGCTGACGACAAGCTGGAAGTGGTTCAACTGGAGCGTAAAGAGTGCACCTACTCCTACTTCTCCGATCCCCTGTATGTCTTCATGGACACCGAGTACAACCAGTACGACGTCGAGAAGGACAACCTGGGTGACGTGCTGAACTACCTGGTAGACGGCATGGAAGACATCTGCGAAGTGACTTTCTACAACGAGAAAGCCATCTCCGTCGAGCTGCCGACCACTATCGTGCGCGAAATCGAGTACACCGAGCCGGCCGCCCGTGGCGACACCTCAGGTAAAGTGACCAAGCCTGCCCGCCTGAAAGGCACTGGCTACGAGCTGGCCGTTGCCGCCTTCGTCGAGATCGGTGACAAGATCGAGATCGACAGCCGCACCGGCGAATTCAAGCGTCGTCTCTCCTGATAGACTCTTGAACGATGAGCCAATGGCCTGATGCGGATCGATCCAGGATCCAGTAGCCATTGTCCCTGATGTGCAAAGATCCGAAACCTTTGATTGGGTTTCGGATTTTTTTATATCCACCCGACGGACACCCTATCCCCCGCCCCTTCTCCCCTCTCCCTCAGATCTCATCGCAAGTTCGCCCAGGCGATCTCTCGCCCCCGGGGACAAGAGGGCGCACCGTTCAAGGTCCCCCGGCATCCCATCCCTGCCGGGCATGGCGATGCGCCCTGCCTCCTCACACGGGGTGGGATGAGGCCGACACAGGGCCCAGTGCGCGCCAGCATGACCAGGAAACCAGAGGAGAAAAGCAAGGCTGCACTGATATGGAGTGCGGGATACTCAACCCGCTCATATTCCCCTATATCAATCCGGTCTGACGAAGATGATGGCTTGAAATATACCTTGTACAATATATTTCGGCATATCAAGGTGGTGACATGGGTATTTATCCTTTATAGGGATGGATAATAAACTATATCAATCAGTACGTAACAGCGTGTCCCTGCCATTTTAATAGACTGCCATTGAATAAATAAGGCCATCTAAAAAAGACGTAATGCAAATATACCTCACCACATAAAGGCATTAATGACCGATAGCGGGTGGCACGCAATTTGACATCAGGACACCCATGGAAGAACACGCATAAACAAATGATTTTATTGAGCATCACTCCATTTGCGTTTGCAGTCCTTCTACAGAGGCAGCAAAGGGGCGGCGCGGGGTGTTATTTAAAATATCCAGTACTGGCGCTGAACGAGAGATAAAAAATATTTGTGATCCAGATCGATAAATAACAGTGGCATCTCATATAGATCCTTTATTTGTGACCTGGGGGCGGGAGAGGGCCATGCCCTTCACTTCCATTTTTGATATTTTTATCCATAGCGAGTAATAAAAGGGTTTCTATTATGGATAAGATATTTCAGATACAGGGCGCCGTCATCACGGCGATCGAGGGACAAGTCAGTCTGATAGTCGATGGGACAGAGGTGCCATTGGATGTTGGCATGACATTGCCAGAATACGGCCAACTGACCACAGGGGAGAATGGGCGATTGGGTCTCTCCCTCGAAGAGGGTCACACCCAGGAGATCCCCCCCCTTCAGACTCTGGCTCTACAAGATGGTGCCGAAACCGTTCTGGACGATGAGATCTCGGCACTTCAGCAGTCGATCGTCGACGGCGCGGATCCGACCCAGATATTCGAAGCAACGGCGGCCGGGGAAGAGATGACAGACGGCGGTGCCGACGGTACATCGAACGGCGGTTATATCAATCTGATGCGTGATGGCGCCGCAACCCTGGCAGAAGCCGGGTTTGATACGGCTTACGCGAGCGCCGCCGAGGAGGAGAGGCCAGAGTGGCTGGGCTATCAGGATAGCCTGGACGGAGGGGAGGATCCCGGGCCCGATTTCGCCTCCCCCACCATTGGCAGTGTCACCCATACCGTTTATGAGGCCGCGCTGGCGGGGGGGAGTGCGCATCAACCTGAGGGCGCAGCCACACGTGGTGCCTTTAGCGTCGATCTCCATGGCCTGGGGGGCGAGGTACAGATCCTGGATCAGCGCTTCACCCTGGATGCGGGCGGCAATGCCATCCTGCCAGAGGGAGGGGTTCATATCGAGACGGGGGCCGGTGTCTTGCATATCACCGCCATTCGCGATGGCGTCATTACCTACTCCTACCAACTCAACGAAGCCCAGAGCCATGCCCCCGGCGAGGGTAACAACACCCTGCTAGAAGCGATCCCACTGACCGTCACCGACAGCCGTGGCGAGTCCGCCAGCGGCAGTCTGGATGTCACCATAGTCGACGACGTACCGAGCATCACGGTGACTGACGCAGAGCTGAGCGTGAACGAGGGCTATGCGGTCGACGGTAGCTTTAGCCACGAGCTGGGTGCCGATGCGGTCGGGGCGACCCTGACGGTGGAGGGCGGGACATTACTGTCAGACGGACGCTGGGAGCTAGAGCACGGGTTCGTCACCCTCGATCCCGCGCAGGGCACCTTTACCTTCACGGCCAAGCCGAACGCGCCGCAAGGGGCGGAGCAGGAGATCGTCTTGGTGGTGACCGACGGTGACGGCGACGTGGACAAGGGGTCGGTCACCATAGTGATAGGCCAGAGCGAGGCACCCGAGATCGCCCCCATCCTGGTGGACGAGCAGGGGCTGACCTCGACGCTGGATGGCTCGGAGAGCGCGGTCATCGCTGTGCCGGATGGCTACACGGTGGTCAGCGTGAGCGGGGCGGTCAATGGCACCCTGAGTCAGAACGCACAGGGGGAGTGGGTCTACACCCTCAAGGGGAGCCTGACGCACAGCAAGGACGGGCGTGACCAGCTTGAGGGCGACGTGCTGACGGTGGTGGTCAAGGATGGGCAGGGCAACAAGCACATCCTGGAAGTGCCGGTGACGGTGGTGGACGACGTGCCGACGGCGATGGCCGATACGATAGCCCTACAGGAAATCGATGGGCAGGGTCGCGGCAATGTGCTGGACAACGACAGCTTTGGTGCCGACGGCGGGACGATCATGGGCGTGGCGGTCGGTGTGCAGGATGGGCCCGTCATTGGTAATGTGGGGAGTGAGCTGCAAGGCCAATACGGCACCCTGATCCTCAATGCCGACGGCAGTTACCACTATGTGCTGACCGCCGATGTTCCGGCCGGCGAGACGGTGGAAGAGCAGTTCACCTACACCTTGAAGGATGGGGATGGTGACACCTCGACCACCACCATCACGGTGAGTGTGCAGGGGGACAATCA